>JAOPUQ010000357.1 GCA_025963425.1 Modestobacter sp.
TGCACCAGATCCGTGGCCGGGTCGGCCGTGGCCGGGAGCGGGCCTACGCCTACTTCACCTACGACCCGTCGCGGCCGCTGACCGAGACCTCGGTCGACCGGCTGACCACGATCGCGCACAACACCGACCTGGGCGCCGGCATGGCGGTGGCGATGAAGGACCTGGAGATCCGCGGCTCGGGCAACCTGCTCGGCGGCGAGCAGTCCGGGCACATCGCCGGCGTCGGGTTCGACCTCTACGTCCGGCTGGTCGGCGAGGCGGTCAGCGACTACCGCGCGCAGGCCACCGGGGAGTCCCCGGCGGTCGAGCCGGCCGAGGTCCGGGTCGACCTGCCGGTCGACGCGCACCTGCCGCACGACTACGTCCCCGGCGAGCGGCTGCGGATGGAGGCCTACCGCAAGGTCGCCTCGGTCCAGGACGACGACCAGGCGCAGGCCGTGCTCGACGAGCTCAGCGACCGCTACGGCGCCCCGCCGGCCCCGGTGCTCAACCTGCTCGCGGTGGCCCGCTTCCGGGCCGCGATGCGGGCGCTCGGGGTGACCGAGGTGTCGATGCAGGGCCGCTCGATCCGGGTCGGCCCGGTCGAGCTGCGGGAGTCCCAGACGATGAAGCTTGCCCGGCTGGCCGACGGGGCGACCTACAAGTCCACGGTCAACACCGTGTCGCTGAAGGTGCCGGTGGGCCCGGACCGGCGGACGCCGCTGCGGGACGTCGCGCTGCTGGAGAAGCTGCACGCGCTGCTGTCCGCGGTGCTCGCCGACCCGGTCGCCGTCTCCGCCTGAGCCCGCGGAGGGGCGGCGCCGGATCGGGCCGTCACCGCATCGCGGTGAGTCGGCGGTCACACCGGTGTGGCACGCTCGCGCCGTGTCGCGTCGCAGACTGCTCGCTGGGCTGGTGGTGGGCCTGACCGGACTGGTCGCCCTGACCGGCTGCCGGACCTCCCCGACCGTCGCCGCCTACGTCGGGGAGGCGCAGATCAGCGTGGACGCGCTGTCCACCGCGGTGGACGACCGGCTCGCCGACCCCGACATCGCGGCCTTCGCCGCGGGTGACCGCACGGCCTACGCCCGTCAGGTGCTCGGCCTGGAGGTGACCGAGCGGGTGTACGCCGCCGCCGCCCGGCGCTACGACGTCGAGGTCTCCGACGCCGACGTCGCCGACCGCATCGACGCCCTGCTCGCCGGCGCCCCGGCCGAGGCGGTCTACCAGCAGCTGGCCCAGCAGCAGGGCGTCAACGCCGACGACGTGCGGGAGAACATCCGCCAGCAACTGGTCCGCCAGCGGGCCGCGGCGGCCGCCGGCACCGGCGACCTGTCCGACGCCGCCCTGCAGCAGCGCTACGAGCAGTCCCGCGACCAGCTGGCGCAGGTCCAGCTCGGCATCATCACCGTGCCCGACCAGGCCACCGCCGACGACGTGCTGGCCCAGCTGACCGCCGACCCGGCCGGCTACCCCGCGGTGGCGGCCCAGCACGCCGGCAGCAACACCCTCGCCGAGACCCAGGCGTTCACCGCTGACCAGCTGCCCGAGGTGCTCGCCGCCTCGGTCGCCGCGACCGCGCCCGGGCAGGGCTTCACCCAGTCGGTCGACCAGGCCGGCGGCATCGTCGTCGGCTTCGTGGCCGGCACCGTCGTCCCGGCGTTCGCCGACGTGCGCGACCAGCTGGCGCAGCAGGCGGAGTCCGAGGCCGATGAGGCCGGTGCGGCGCTGGTCGGGAACGTGCGGGACGACATCCGCATCACCGTCAACCCCCGCTACGGCGTGCTCGACGGCGACCAGGTGGTGGCCGGCACCGGCGGGGTTGTCCAGCTGCTGGAGGACGCCGGGAACGGTGCCACCGGGGGCAGCGGAGACTGACGCCCGTGCCTGAAGCCACCCCCGCGTACGTCACCGTCAGTCCCCGGCTCCCGGGCCTGCTCGCCGCCGCCGGGTGGCGGGCGGTGGGCTCGGCCGCACAGGTGGTGGCGCTGCCGGGCGCCGGCGCGACCGCGCAGGTGCTGCGCGAGGGCGGGACGGCGGTCACCGACGTCGCCGCGCTGGACGAGGTGCCCGCCGGATCGGTCTGCCTGCTCACCCCCGAGGAGGCGGCCGGGCTGGCCGACCCGGTGGTGGACGGCGCACCGGAGCCGCCCGGCGTCCGGCTGCTGGACGTGGTCGGGGTGATGGACCGGCTGCGCTCGCCCGGCGGCTGCCCCTGGGACGCCGAACAGACGCACGCCTCGCTGCGCGGCTACCTGCTGGAGGAGGCGCACGAGGCCTACGACGCGATCGTGGACGACGACGCGGTGGCGATGCGCGAGGAGCTCGGCGACGTCCTGCTGCAGGTGGTCTTCCACGCGCGGGTCGCGGCCGAGGCCGGCCCGGGCCGCCGGTTCGACGTCGATGACGTGGCCGGGGACCTGGTCGACAAACTGGTGCGCCGGCACCCGCACGTCTTCGCCGACGCCGGTCCCCGCGACGTGGCCGCCGTGGAGCGCGGCTGGGACGAGATCAAGAAGACCGAGAAGCAGCGCCGTTCCCCGACCGAGGGTGTGTCCCGTTCCCAGCCGGCCACCGCGTGGGGGGCGGCGCTGGCCGGTCGCGCCCAGCGGGCCGGGCTGCCGATCCCGCCGGCCGGGGAGCTGGCCGCCCGCGACGCCGAGGAACTGGGGCAGCAGCTGCTGGGGATCGTCGTCGCCGCCCGGCAGCGAGGCT
>JAOPUQ010000375.1 GCA_025963425.1 Modestobacter sp.
CTCTACACGTCGCTGGAGAGCCGCCGGGAGAGGCGGGCCGGCCGCCGGGCCGAGCGCGCGCAGCACGCGGCCGGGGAGCGCGCCACGGTCCCGGTCTGACCCGGGGGAGGGCCGGGCGGCCCTCCGCCCGGCCCCGCGGTGGTCATCGCCGCGGTGGTGCCAGGGGGAGGTCGCCGGTGCGGACGAGCTCCTCGGCGATGTCGCGCACCTTCCGGTTGGCGGCCATCGAGGCCTGGCTGAGGATCTGGAACGCCTCGTCCGGGGTGAGCTTGTACCGCTCCATGAGGATGCCCTTGGCCTGGTCGATGACGGCCCGGGAGTCCAGGGCGGTCTGCAGGTTGTCCGCCCGGTCGCGTGCCTCCCGGTAGGCCTGCGTGGTCGCGATGGCGATCGCGGCGTAGGGGGCGAAGCGGGTGGCGACGGTCCGGGCGTCCCCGTCGAAGGCCTGGGCCTTCCGGGCGTAGATGTTCAGTGCAGCCTTCACGCGGTCGCCGACCGGCAGCGGCACCGACAGTGAACTGAGACTGCCCCGCTCGGCGACGGCGCGTGCGTAGTCCGGCCAGCGGGTCTCCGTCCGGGCGTCGGCGATCTCGGTCAGCTCGCCGGTGGCGGCCGCGTGCAGGCAGGGCCCGTCGCCGCGCTCGTACTGGCGCTCGTCGCAGTCGACGGCGAGCTGGCCGGTGTGCACGACCGTCGCCGCCCCGCCGTCCAGCAGCACGGTCACCGACGCCTCGAGGCCTCCCGGCACCACCGTGGTGACGAGGTCGGCCACCGACTGCAGGAGGCTCTCCATGGAGTGCTCACGCAGCGCCAGCCGGCCCAGCAGGTCGAGGGTCTGGGCGGCGTCGGCGGGACGGGGATTGCCGTCGCTGGGCATTCTGCGGGCCTCCGGTCGGACCAGAACCGGGGGCGACCGGCCGCGAGCCGGCGCCCTGACCGAGGTCAGGGTCCAGGCCCGGGCACGCCGCTGTGTGACGCACTCTGGGATGTGAGTGGGTGGTGCGGGGGAGCCCGGCGGATGCGTCACCGGCCTGGGTCGGTCCGGCACGGACGACCCGGTGATCAATCTAGCCCCACGGGTGCCCCGTTCCACCCGGTGCTCGAGCTCCGAGAACTCGTGGTGGCACGACCAGCGGGACTGCTGGGGGGTGCTCTCGCCATGGGGGCGACCCGACGGCCGTGGTGTCGACCGCCGGGCCTGGGCCTGCAGCGCTGCCGGCAGCGCTGCACACCGTGCCTGACATCTGCCCGACCGGGAGCCGGTTCAACCCGCGGGCCCGGTCAGACCTCGGGCATGGTCCCGGTCTCGGTCAGCTCCCGGGCGAGGTCGACCATCTTGCGGTTGGTGTGCTGGGAGACGCGGGCCAGCAGGTCGAAGGCCTGGTCGGCGGTCAGCTTGTAGCGCTCCATGAGGATGCCCTTGGCCTGGCCCAGCAGGTCCCGGCTCCGGACGGCCGTGCGCAGGTGCTCCTGCTGCCGGGCGCCGATCAGCGCGACCGCGGCGTGCGAGGCGAACACCAGCCCGACGTCCTCGGACTCCGCGCAGAAGGCGTGCGGCGAGCCGGAGTAGAGGTTCAGCGCGCCGAGGTTGTCGCCGACGACGAACAGCTGGAAGCTGAGGCTGCTGGCCGCACCGAGCTTGGCGGCCTCCGGAGCGAACCGGGGCCACCTGCGGTCGGTGGTCATGTCGTCGATGCGGACGGTCCGGTGCTTCCACACCGCGTCCAGGCAGGGACCCTGCTGGACCCGGCTCTGCAACTGGTCGATGTCCCGGAACCGGTCGCCGGTCCATGCCCGGGGCTCGACCCGGCGGCGGGCGAGGATGTAGCTGATGCTGCAGCCGTCGGCGCCGGGCACGTTCGCGACCGCCGCCGCGCTGATCGCCTCCAGCGTGGCCGCGACGTCCCCCTGCTGTTGCTGCAGGGTCCGGGCGACCCGGCCCATGATCTCGCTGAGGTCGGCGGTCACCGCGGACGTCAACGGGCCTTCGTTGTCCACCACAGGAACGTACTGGCCCGCACGGCCCGTGATGCCTCGATGCGCCTCCCACCTCCGGGACCGGGCCGGGCCGGTGCCGGGCGGGGTCGGTCGGCCGGGTGGACCGCCCCATCGCCGTCCACGGTCCAGCTCCGGACGGCTCAGTGCGCGGATCTGTCCCGCGGCGCGGCGGAGGCGTCCGCGGCGGCGACGGCTCGCGCCGGAGCAGCCGACGGCGCGGGTGCGAAGGCGGTCAGCACCGCCATGACCACGCACGCCCCGCAGCCGACGAGCGCGATCGCGCCGTAGCCGCTGCTGGCCGGCAGGGACGCGCCGTCCGGGGTGGCCGCCTCGAGCAGGGTCGCGCTCAGCGCGCTGCCGACGGAGAAGCCGATGTAGCGCAGCACCTGGTTCAGGCTCATCGCGCTGCCGGTCTCACGCGGCGGCACGGCGGCCACGATCAGCCCGGGCAGCGCCGCGAAGATGCAACCCACGCCCAGCCCGGACACCGCCGCGGCGGCGAACAGCTGCCACAGCTCGTCCCGGACGAAGCCGAACAGCAGCAGCCCGGCGCCCAGCACCACCGCGCCCAGCGGCAGCACCGCCCGCGGGCCGGCCAGCCGGTCCAGCCGCTTGGCCACCTGGCTGGCGAGCACGCTGGCCACCGAGAACGGCAGCAGCACCAGGCCGGCGACCACGATCGAGGCGCCGAACCCGTAGCCGGTCGACTCCGGCGTCTGCGCCAGCCGCGGCGCGGAGGAGAGCAGCAGGTAGTTCGCGAACCCGGCCAGCAGAGCCCCGGTGTGCGCCGTGGCCGTGCCCCGCCCGCGGGCCAGCCGCAGGTCGACCAGGGGCGCCGGGGCACGCAGCTGCCACCCGACCCACGCCGCCAGCGCCAGGACGGCGACGACGGCCAGCCCCACGACGGCCGGCGAGGACCACCCCCAGTTCTCGCCCTCGCCGAGGGCCAGCAGCCCGGTGGCCAGGCCCAGCCCCAGCAGCACGGCGCCGGCGACGTCCAGCGGCCGGGGCGGGACGTCGGGTGAGGCCGGGAAGGCGACGGCGGCGGCCGCCAGTGCGCCGGCGCTGGCCGCGGCACCGAACCAGAAGGCGGCGTGCACCCCGCCGATCTCGGCGATGAAGCCGGTCAGCGGGTAGCCCAGCCCCACCCCGGCGGCCACGGTCACCGACAGCGCGGCGACCGCGGAGCGCGACCTCTCACCCTGCAGCACGGTGCGGGCGGTGGCGATGGTCAGCGGGGTCAGCCCGAGGCCGAGCCCCTGCAGCCCCCGGCCGGCGACCAGCCACCCCAGCCCGAGCGGCAGGGCGGCCAGCACGCTGCCGAGCATCACCACGCACAGCACGACCAGGACGACGGTGCGCCGCCGCGGCCCGTCACCGAGCCGGCCGATCACCGGGGTGGCCACTGCACCGACCACGAGGGTGATCGTCAGCGACCACTGGGCGCTGGTGATCGAGACGTCGTTGGCCGCGGCGATCGCCGGGATCAGTGGGGCGCCCAGGCTGCTGACGACGGCGACCAGCATGCCGAGGTAGAGCAGCACCGGGACCAGCCCCCGGGGTGCCGTGTCGCTGCCGGTCCCCGCGCGTCCTGCCCCCGCCGTCACGGCCGCCGACGCTAGTCGGCCCGCGTCCCGGGTCCGGCCCTTCGCTTCCGTCCAGCGGAGGGCGGCCCGTCCGGACCGTCGGCGGCCGTGGGTACCGTCCTGCGCGGCTCCGTCCCCGGGGCCACCGAGGAGGGGCGATGCCGGACTGGGTGCAGGACGCGGTGTGGTGGCACGTCTACCCGCTCGGGTTCGTCGGGGCGGAGCGCAGCGCCGAGGAGCACCGCGCGCACGGGGACGGCGTCGTCCACCGGCTGGGCCACCTCACCGCCTGGCTGGACTACACCGTGGAGCTCGGCGTCTCCGGGATCGCGCTGGGGCCGGTCTTCGCCGCCGGCACGCACGGCTACGACACCGTCGACCATCTCCGGATCGACCCGCGCCTGGGCGACGACGGTGATGTCGACGCCCTGGTGGCCGCGGCGCACTCCCGCGGCCTGAAGGTGCTGCTGGACGGCGTCTTCAACCACGTCGGCCGCGACCACCCGGCCTTCCGCGCCGTTCTGGAGCAGGGCCCCGGGGCGCCGACGGCGTCCTGGTTCCGGCTGACCTGGCCCGAGGACTGGCGGCCCGGGGACGAGCCGCGCTACGACACCTTCGAGGGCCACGGCGCCCTGGTCGCCCTCGACCACCGCGCGCCCGCCGTCGCCGACCTGGTCACCGAGGTGATGACGCACTGGCTGGACCGCGGCGCCGACGGCTGGCGACTGGACGCCGCCTACGCCGTCCCCACCTCGTTCTGGGCGACGGTGCTGCCCCGGGTGCGGGCCGCCCACCCCGACGCCTACGTCGTCGGTGAGGTCATCCACGGCGACTACGCCCGGGTGGTGCAGGAATCCGGCATGGACGCGGTCACCCAGTACGAGCTGTGGAAGGCGATCTGGAGCTCGCTGAACGACGGCAACCTGCACGAGCTGTCCCACGCGCTGGGCCGGCACGGCCAGTTCCTCGACACCTTCACGCCGCTGACCTTCGTCGGCAACCACGACGTGACCCGGCTGGCCAGCCGGCTGACCGACCCCCGGCACCTGCCGCACGCCCTCGCGGTGCTGTTCACCGTGGGCGGCACGCCGACGGTCTACGCCGGCGACGAGCAGGCCTTCCGCGGGGTCAAGGAGGACCGGGCCGGCGGGGACGACGCCGTCCGCCCGGCGTTCCCGGCCACGCCCGAGGGGCTCGCCCCCTACGGCTGGCCCACCTACCGGCTGCACCGGGACCTCATCGGCCTGCGCCGGCGGCACCGTTGGCTGCACCGGGCCCGCACCACCGCGCTGCACGTGGCCAACTCCCAGCTCACCTACGCCAGCAGCGCCGGGGACGAACGGCTCCTCGTGGCGCTGAACCTGGCCGACGCCCCGGTCGAGCAGCCGGCTCCGCACGCCCGCGAGGTGCTCGCCGGCGGCGGCACGCTACGCCGTCCGGGCACCGCGGGGACGACGGTGCAGCTGCCCCCGCACGGCTGGGCGGTGCTGGCCGTCTGATCCTCCGGTGAACGAACTCACCACCCCGGGTGGAAGCAGCGGCCGCACTGTGGTGTCGTCTCCAGACGTGACGACGGCGAGCGAGCCCACCAGCCGGACCCCGCGGCGGGCCTACGCCGTCTGGGCCGTGGGGCTGCTCGCCTACGCGGTCGCCATCTTCCACCGCGGTTCCCTCGGCGTGGCCGGGGTGCAGGCGCAGCACCGGTTCGACGCCGGTGCCTCGGCGATCTCGCTGTTCCTGGTGCTGCAGCTCGCGGTGTACGCCGGGCTGCAGGTGCCGGTCGGGGTGGCGCTGGACCGGTTCGGCTCCAAGGCGATGATCGTGTCCGGCGCCCTCACCATGGCCGCCGGGCAGGCGGTGCTCGCGCTGGCCACCGATGTCCCGACCGCGGTCGTCGCGCGCGTGCTGGTCGGCGCGGGCGACGCGATGACCTTCATCAGCGTGCTGCGGGTGGTCCAGGTGTGGTTTCCCGGCCGCACCGTCCCGCTGGTCACCCAGCTGACCGGGATCCTCGGCCAGCTCGGCCAGATCGCGGCCGCCTACCCGCTGGTCGCCCTGCTGCGCGACACCTCGTGGCCGGCGACCTTCCTGGGTGCCGCCGCCGTGGGCGTGCTGGTCGCCGTCCTCGTGCTGGTGGCGCTCACCGACTCCCCGCCCGGCACGCCGGTGGCGGTGCCGGCCGGGATGGCCGAGGTGCGGGCCAACCTGGCGGCCACCTGGCGGGAGCCGGGCACCCGGCTCGGGCTGTACACCCACCTGGTCACCCAGTTCTCCGGCACCGTCTTCGCCCTGCTGTGGGGGTATCCGTTCCTCACCCTCGGCGAGGGGCTCAGCCCCGGGACGGCGGCCGGCCTGCTCACCCTGCTGGTGCTCGTCGGCATGGGCTTCGGCCCGCTGCTGGGCCGGCTGGTCGGCCGCTGGCCGCTGCGCCGATCGAACCTCGTGTTCGGGATCCTCGGCGCCACGGCGACCGTGTGGACCGTCGTCCTGCTGCTGCCCGGCCCCGCGCCGCTGTGGCTGCTGGTCGTCCTGGTGCTGGTGCTGGGCACGAACGGGCCGGGCTCGATGATCGGGTTCGACTACGCCCGCACCGAGAACCCGGTCGAGCGCTCGGGCAGCGCCAGCGGCGTGGTCAACGTCGGGGGCTTCATCGCCTCGCTGTGCACGATCCTGGCCATCGGCGCGGTGCTCGACGCGCTGACCCCCGGCGGGTCGCCCGACTACGACCTCGGCGCCTTCCGGGCGGCGTTCGCCGTCCAGTACGCGTTCTGGGCCATCGGGCTGATCGGCGTGCTGCGCCACCGCAAGCAGCTGCGCGCCCGGCTGGCCCGCGACGGCATCGTGCTGGTCCCGCTGCACGTGGCGGTCGGCGCGCGGCTGCGCGGCGGCTCGGCCTACCCGCCGCCGGCGGACCCGACCGACCGCTGACCTCCCCGCCGGGCCAGCACGACGGCGTACTCGTAGCGCCGGCCGTCGCGCTGCACCGGCAGCAGGACCTGCTCGGCATCGGTGGCGCCGGGCAGCGCGGCCAGCTCGGCCAGCAGCTCCGGCGCCGGGTCGCTGGACCAGATCGCCAGCACGCCACCGGGTCGCAGCGCCGCCAGCGCGGCCGCCAGCCCCGCCGGCCGGTACAGCGGCGCGTTCGACTCGTGCACGAGGAAGCCCGGGCCGTTGTCCACGTCCAGCAGGACGGCGTCCCACCGGCCCGGCCCGGCCGCCAGCGCGGCCACGACGTCGCCCACGCGCAGCCGCAGCCGCCGGTCGGACACCCCGGCCAGGCTGGGCAGCAGCCCCCGGGCGGCCCAGCCGACGAGCGCCGGCTGCAGCTCCACCACGTCGATCCCGGCGGTCCGCGGGTCGGCCAGCACGGTGGCCGCCGTCCACCCGAGCCCGAGCCCGCCGACCAGCACCTCCAGCCCGTCGCCGGAGCACCGGCGCAGCGTTTCGGTGGCCAGCAGCCGCTCGGTGGAGGTGTCCACGTCGTCCATGGCGAAGACCCCGTCGACGACGAGCTCCAGGTGCACGCCGCCGTCGTCGGTGGTGCGCCGGCGCAGCAGCACCTCGCCGTGCGGGCCGGTCGCCCGGCCCAGTTCCTCGGTCGCCGCCAGCTCTCCGGTCACGCAGCGAGTCTGGTGCACGGCCTCAGCCGGGCGCCGGGCGGAACCGCAGCGACTGTCCCGGCCGCAGTTGCGCGCAGCGGTCGACCGCCTCGTCCACGACGTAGCCGATCACCGGATAGCCGCCGGTGACCGGGTGGTCGGCGAGGAAGAGCACCGGGGTGCCCGACGGCGGCACCTGCAGCGCACCGCGGACCATCCCCTCGCTGGGCAGCTCGCCGGTGCGCACCCGGGTCAGGGGCTCCCCGGCCAGCCGCAGGCCGACCCGGTTGCTCTCGCTGGAGACCGTGTACGAGGTGCCGGTCAGCGTCGGCCACGCGTCGGCGCTGAACCAGTTCGCGCGGGGCCCGGGCAGCACCGGAACGGTCAGCTCCCCGGCGGGCGGCTCGGCGACGGCGGCCACGTCGACGCCGGGCAGCGGCAGGGGACTGGTGCCGACCGGCAGCACGTCGCCGGCGGCGACCACGGCGGGCCCGAGCCCGGCGAGCACGTCGGTGGAGCGGGAGCCCAGCACCGGCGGGACGTCGATGCCCCCGCGGACGGCGAGGTAGGTGCGCAGCCCGCTGACCGGCATCCCGAGTCGCAGCTCCGCGCCGGCGGCCAGCCGTACCGGGGCGGCGTGCGCCGGGCTCCCGGGACTCCGGGCGCCGGTGGTGACCACCAGCAGGTCGCCGTCGGCCCGCACCACCAGGCCCCCCAGCGTCACCTCGAGCACCGCGGCGCCGGCCGGGT
>JAOPUQ010000352.1 GCA_025963425.1 Modestobacter sp.
GCCTGGGCGTAGGCCGGGTCCAGGGTCTCGGCGAGCACCTGGTCCAGCAGCGAGGCGCCCAGCGACCGCGGCCGGCCCGGCGCCGGTGCCGGTGCGCTCACGAGGTGCCGCCGGCGAACCGGGCGCCCCGGAGCAGCCCCACCGCCTGGACGACGTAGAGCACGCCGGCCAGCAGGTAGAGGACGCCGCCCCAGACCGTGAGCGCGTTGGCGAACGGGCGGGCGACGACGGCGACGGGGCTCTCGCCGTCGGCCAGCAGCAGCAGCGGGAAGGCGTAGAGCAGCAGGAAGGTGGCCGCCTTGCCCAGGTAGTGGACCTGCAGCGGTGGCCACCCGGCCCGGCGCAGCGCGAGCAGGGTCAGCCCCAGCACCAGCTCCCGGCCGACGAGGACCGCCACCACCCACAGCGGGACCACGTCGCGCAGCACGAAGGCGACCAGCGTGGCGATGATGTACAGCCGGTCGGCGGCCGGGTCGAGCAGGGCGCCGAGCCTGCTGGCCTGGCCGAGGGCCCGGGCAAGCTTGCCGTCTGCCCAGTCGGTGACCCCGGCGACGGCGAGCACCACGATGGCCCAGCCGTCGGCGTGCGGGCCCAGCAGCAGCCAGAGGAACAGCGGTACGCCCAGCAGCCGGAGCACCGACAGCGCGTTGGGCACGGTGACCACCCCGTCGCCGAGGTCGTCGCGGGAGACCGGCGTTCCCGTGCCGGGTGCGCCGGTCCTGCCGCCGGGCGGCACCTCGCCTGCCCGACCCTCCGTCGCCGTCACCGGTCCTCCGCCTCGCCGTCCACCGCAGGTCAGGCTAGTGCCCGGCACCGACGAGCCGGGCACGACCGGTCAGCGCGTCCCGGGTCCAGGGGCAGGTGGCGCCGAGGGCTGGTGGCGGGCCGGTGCCCGGGGCGGCGCGCACGGCCACGAGCACCTCGTGCTCGCGTGGCGTCAGCTCGGTCCAGCCGGCCCCGGACACGCAGCGAGCCTATGCCCGCAGACCGGGTGCGGCACGGATGACAGAACCCCCGCGCCCACGACAGCGGCGACCGTCGGGCTGACGGGGGGCGCCCTGGGACCGCGTCGTCACCTGGGCTCGCCGATGTTCGGGAGCGGCACGACTGCTCCGCCGCTCCGGGCCTGTGCTCGGCCCGGAGCGGGGAGAGGAGCAGCTCCGAACTCGGCTCCCGTGCACGGGGTGGGCCGGCTGTTCGAACCATCCTGGAAAGGGGCGGAGCCCTCGCCCTCCCCACGCTGCTCGCTACCCACGGCCGACGCTCCCAAGCATGGGCGCTACGTAGTTTCACCTATCCGCAGCACGGTGCCGGACGGTCCGGCTCGGGCGGCGCCGCCCCGTCAGCGGGGGCTGCCGTGCCGCGGTCCCGGGGTGGACGATGGTGCTCCCAGCCGACGCCACGCGACAGCTGTCCACCCGCACCCGGTGTCGGTGAGGCGGTGTCCTCCGGGCGGCCGGCGGTGAGTCGCCGGGAGGGCTGATGCCGTCAGACCGGGGTGCCGGTGGTCTGCCGGTGAACACCGCCGAGATCCTCACCGAGGTCAACGGCATCGCCACCGCGCCCGGCAGCCTGGCCGAGCGGGCCGAGGCCCTGCTCGCCGAGGTGCGGCGGGTGGTCCGGTTCGACGCCGGCTGGATCGCACTGCTCCCATCGGGGCAGCGCTCGCACGTGCCGCTGGCCCGGTCGGGCTACGACGAACGGGTCTGCGGTTACCTGGACAGCCCGTCCGTGCTGGCGGATGCCGAACTGGTCGGCCTGAGCCGGTCGCGCCGACCGATCCGCGGCTGCGACATGCCGTTCCCTCCGTCGGAGGTGCCCGGCTGGGCGGAGTACGTGGAGCCGGCGGGATTCCGGGACGGCGTGAGCGTGGGGCTGTTCACGCCGGAGGGCCACTACCTGGGGTTGCTCGCCCTGCACACCCGGGACGCGGATCAGGTGAGTGATCCCGCTTGCCATCTGCTCGGGTTGCTCGCGACACCGATCGCGTCCGCCGTGGACCCGCTGCGCAGCCTGTCGACGATCGCCGGGATGGTCCACCAGGCCGCCGCGGGGATCGTGCTCGCGCCGTCCGGAGTGGTTCTGCCCCTGCCCGGCCTGCCCGACCACCGGCTGCTCACGCCCGGGTCCGGTGTCCTTGTGGCGGCCGCCGCGCAGCTGGCCGGAGACGGTCCGCACGCCTCGTTCCTCGTCCCGGTGCCGGACGCGGAGGGCGCGCGGACGCACGCGCGGATCACGGTGCTGGCCGTCCCGCCCGACCTGCACCTCTTCGCGTCCGCGATCGTCCTGGTCTCCCCGGCCGGGGATCTACGGGGGCTCAGCCACCGGGAGCTGCAGGTGCTCGGGCTGTTGGTGACCGGGGCGTCCAACGAGCAGATCGCGGGGGCCCTGGGCATCACCGCGCGTACCGTCGAGGTGCATGTCGACCACGTGCGGGCGAAACTCTCCGCGCCCTCCCGCACCGCCGCCGCCGCGCGGGCCCTACGGCTGGGGTTGTTCGTGCCATCCTCACTGAGCGTCCGCGCCTGAGCCCCTCAAGAAGCCGCTCGGACGCTGCCTCGAGGATGGCCACCGCCATGACTGCCTGGAACCCGGAGCCGGTGCCTCTGCGGCTGGAACTGGCCCGGATCGCCGTCACGCCGGACGACCTGCAGGAGCGGGCCGAGGCGATCCTGCAGGTGCTGGGACAGGTCCTGCCCTACGACGCCGCCTGGCTCGCCGTCCGGGACCCCGAGCACCGTCAGCACACGCCGCTGGCCACCGCCGGCCCCGCCGAGCAGCTGCGCCGCAACTTCCGGAGACCGGACGCCGATGACGAGGTCGAGCAGCTGGGCCTCAACCGGCACCGGCCCCCGATGCTGGCCAGCGAGATCCCGGTCCCCCTCACCGAGTCCCGATCCTGGGCGGAGTACCTGCTGCCGGCCGGGTTCCGCGGCTGCCTGGCCGCCGGGCTGTTCACCCCGGGTGGGCGGCACGTGGGCTTCCTCAGCCTGCTCAGCGAAGACCCGGCCCGACCCGGCCCGGCGGATCGGGAGGCCATCGCCGCGGTCACCGACGTCATCGCGTACGGGCTGGACCGGGCCCGGGAGATCGCCGCGACCGCCCGGATCGTCGAGGCGGCCGTCGCCGGCGCCCTGCTCACCCGCGGCGGGGACACCCTGCCGCTGCCCGGGCTGTCCGACCACCGGCTGCTGGCCCCCGGCTCCCGGATCCTTGCCGTGGCCGCGCAGGAGCTGGCCGACAGCGACACCTACATCACCTTCCTCGCCCCCACGACGGACATCGGCGACGGGGAACTGGTGCGGGTCACCGCGCTGGACTGCGCCCGCCCGGGCCTGGACCACCTGTGCGCCGTGGTGCTCCTCTCCCCGCCGGGGGACCTGCGCGGCCTCCCCCCGCTCGGCCTGCGGCTGCTGGGTCTCCTGGTCGAGGGCGTGACCCAGGTCCCGGCCATCGCAGCGACCCTCGGCGTCGACGAGCGCACCGTGGCCGACGCCATCCGCGCGAGCCTGATCGCGCTGGGGACCTCCGACCTCACCGCCGCCACCGCCCGCTCGGTCCGCACCGGGCTGCGCATCCCCCCGAGGCTGACCACTCCCACCTGATCGGCACGCCGGGGCGGGCTGTCGTCCCTTCCCGACCCGTCCGACAGCTCAGCGTGGGGTCTGAGCGGCATCTCCTCCTCACCTGGACACGTTCCTCCGCACTGCGGCGCGCGTCCGCGTGCTCACACACTGGGTTTGCTGCTACATCTCATCGTGACTCACGTTCGGACGGTGGGGGTTCTGGTCCCCCACCCGGGACCCTTCCTCACAGGTCAGAGCCCGCACTGATCGAGCGCGGGGGCCCCGTCGTTCTCGATGCGCCGCGTCAGCCGGCGCAGGCGTTCGCCCCTGGCCGTCCGGCGTCAGACCGTGAGTGCCGCGACGGCGCCCCTGACCGGGATCCTCTCTGGTGACCCTGCTGATCTGCCGTACCTGCTCCGCTACGACAGCCGCACCGCTGGCGGCTGCCCCGACGACAGAGTGGCCGCCGTCGACGGACCGCAGAAGGCACGAGTCCGCTTCAGCGGTCTCGACGAATCAGACGCCAAAGCCGTTCTCGCCGCCGTGGTCGCCCACGCGCGTGCCTCACCGGAGCCCCTGAGGACCGGGAGATCCCCGACGAGCTTGCCGACCGGATCCGCTCGGTCACGGGCACACGGACCGCCCCATCGCAAGACGGTGGCAACGACGGGCCGCGACCCCACCCACTGCCCGATAGGCCAGCCGGACGTCGGGTCATCGGGCCGCATCCGCGGTGACGCCCTGATTTCCAACTCCGGCTACCCGGAGGCCCCCTGGAGGTCGGGTCGGAGCGCGCACCCGCCTCGATACGGTCCGCTGATGTCGAGCGCTCCGTCCAGGCAGTTGTCCCCGATCCGGCTGCTCCAGATGAACGCGTTCGTCAGCATCCTGGACCGCTTCGCGATGCCTCCGCTGCTCATCGCGATCGCCGCCGACCTCGACGTCCCGCTGTCGACGATCGTGCAGGCGGCCGGCGCGTACTTCCTGGCCTACGGGCTCAGCCAGCCGCTCTGGGGACTCGTGTCGGACTCCCTCGGCCTGGTGCGGACCATGCGGCTGGCCCTGGTGGTTGCCGGTCTCGCCGGCGTGGCCGCCGCCTTCGCCTGGACACCGCTCGTGCTCGGGATCGCCCGCGGGCTGGGCGGCGCCTTCTTCGGCGCCGCGTACCCGGCGGGGATCATCTACGTCGGCGACACCGTGCCCGCCGACCGCCGCCAGCGGGAGCTCACCCGGCTCATGGTCGGCGTGGCCGTCGGCACCGCTCTGGCGTCCCTGGGCGCCGGCGTGGTCGCGCAGCTGTTCACCTGGCGGGCGGTCTTCGTGGTCACGGGGCTCGGCGCCCTGGCGCTGTCGGTGACCCTGCGACTCCTCGACGAGCCGCCACGGACCCGGGCCCACCGCAACCCGATGGCTCCGTTCCTGGCCGTCGCCCGGTCCCGGCCGGCGCGGCTCGTACTGGGCTTGGCCTTCGTGGAGGGCGGCGTGCTCATCGGCGTCCTCACCCTGCTGCCCTCCGCGATCGAGGCCGCCGGCGCCTCGACCGCACTCGCCGGGGGTGTCACGGCGATCTACGGCATCGCCGTCCTCGTGTTCGCCAGCGCGGTCGGCCGGCTGTCCGGGCGACTACACCCGTCGCGGCTGATCGCCGTCGGCGCTGCGGCAGCGATCGCCGCCTGCCTGGTGCTGTCGGTGTCCCGGGCGGCGCCCGCGGCGGCCGCCGTCACGATTCTGCTCGGCCTCGCCTGGGCCGCCATGCACTCGTCACTGCAGACCTGGGCCACGGATGTGCTGCCGGCGGCACGGGCCACCGTCGTGTCGCTGTTCGCCGGTGCCCTGTTCTGCGGCAGTGCGCTCGCCGCGGTGGCCGTCGCGGACCTAGCCGACGCCGGCCGGTATCACTTCATCTTCCTGACCGCCGGCCTGATGGCCGTCCCACTCGGGCTCGTAGCCGTCTGGGGACGTGCACGATGGCAGCGACCCAGCTGATGCGGTCCGGGGACAGCACGGACTGCGGGCCCCTGCGCGGTCACGACCACATCACGCAACTCCTGGCTCGGGCCGGCTGACCCTGACCGCCGGCGTGCGGCGCGCGACCGGCATCCCCGACGACGCCGACGTGCTGGCCAACTCGAGAAGGTCAGCCGCACGGCGCGATCACCTCAGGCGCCTGACCTCGCACCTGGGGCCGGGCCACCTGCCGCATGTGAGCAATCTTCATCGCCTATCGGGTCGCCGGCACGTCCGGCGGACTCTGCGACGACCGCCGCGCCAGGCCCGGGCGAAACCGGCCGTCGGACGCTCTGGTTCAGCAGCACCTCGAAGGGGACCGCGTGCTGGACGCCGATGGCGCGACCCGCCATCAGGACTACAGCTGAAGCTGGCGTTCGGTGCCGGACCGCCATTCCAGGATCACGATGCTGGCGTCGTCCTGGAGTTGGTCGGCCTGGTGCGTGAGCACGCGCCGCATCAGTCCTCGGACCATTTCCGGTGCCGGTTCCTCGGCGGTGACGGCGGTGCTGATGAAGTCGGCCAGCCGT
>JAOPUQ010000437.1 GCA_025963425.1 Modestobacter sp.
GCTGGCCGGCTGAACGCCGGGTCCGGCGGCGCCCTCAGAACAGCGACTGCTGCTCGGCGACCGGCGTGCCGGCCGCGGCAGCGGCCGCGCGCCAAACGGGGAGGCTGCCGACGGGGAACCCGGCCGACTCGTCGTCGGGCAGGCCGGTGGCCGGCGGGGCCGCCCCCTCCCCCGGCGTCGCGAGCCCGCGGGCCGAGCCGCCGCTCTGCCGGTCGAGCCCGTGCCGGGCCAGGACCGGGGCCACCCGGCGGGCCAGCCAGCTGCGGTACTCGGACGGCACGTAGGCGCCGCGCCCGTACAGCGTCTTGTAGCGGGCGACCAGGGCCGGGTGCTCACGGACCAGCCAGGCGGTGAACCACTCCCGGGCGCCCGGGCGCAGGTGCAGCGGCAGCACCGTCACGCCGGTCGCCCCGGCCTCGGCGATCGCGCCGATCGCTGCCTCGAGGTGCCCGCGGGAGTCGGTGAGCCCGGGCAGGACAGGAGCGAGGAACACCCCGCACGGCAGCCCGGCGTCGGTGATCGCGCGGACCAGCTCCAGCCGTGCCCGTGGCGTGGGCGCACCCGGCTCCAGGGCGGTGTGCAGGTCGTCATCCCAGATGGCCATCGAGACGCCCATCCCGATCGGCACGTCCCGGGCCGCGGCGACCAGCAGCGGGAGGTCGCGGCGGGCCAGCGTGCCCTTGGTCAGGATGGAGAACGGCGTCCCGGAGCGGGCGAGGGCGTCGATGACCCCGGGCATCAACCGGTAGCGGCCCTCGGCCCGCTGGTAGGGGTCGGTGTTGGTGCCCAACGCGACGTGCTCGCGCCGCCAGGACGGACGGGCGAGCTCGCGGCGCAGCACCTCGACCACGTTGGTCTTGACCACGATCTGCTGGTCGAAGTCGGCACCGCTGTCGAGCTCGAGCCACTCGTGGGTGCCGCGGGCATAGCAGTAGATGCACGCATGACTGCAGCCCCGGAAGGTGTTGATCGTGTGGCCGAACGGCATGGCCGAGCCCTTGGGCACCGCGTTCAGCGCGCTCTTGCAGCGCACCTCGTGCAGTGTCAGCCCGGGGAACTCCGGGACCTGCAGGCTGCGCAGCAGCCCCCGGATGTCGGGCAGGCCGGGCAGGGTCGACGGCTCGTCGAGGTCCAGCCGCTGGGCATCCCACCGCATGGCCCTATCCGAACACATGTTCGATCGGATGTCGACCGCCGGCCGGGTGCGCCGGATCAGATCGGGGGCCGGTCCTCGTAGAACGTCGACAGCACCACGGTGGTGCGGGTGGTCACGTTCGCCGCGGCCCGGATGGCGGCGAGCAGCGCCTCGAGAGCGTCGGGCGAGGCGACCCGCACCTTGAGGATGTAGCTCTCCATCCCGGCCACGGAATGGCAGGCCTCGATGGCGGTGAGGTGCGCCAGCCGCGCCGGGGCGTCGTCGGGCTGGGCCACGTCCATCGGGGTGATCGACACGAACGCGGTCAGCGGCAGCCCGATGGCCTTGGCGTCGACCTTGGCGGCATACCCGGTGATCAGCCCACGCTGCTCCAGACGGCGGACCCGCTGGTGCACCGCGGACACCGACAGGCCCACGCGCTCGGCCAGCTCGGTGTAGCTGGCCCGCCCGTCCCGGGCCAGGGCGCTCAGCAGGGCCCGGTCGACGTCGGCGGCCGGTGACCCGCCGCCGGCCGGCGGCTCAGCCGGGGAGTTCGACGAGCTCACGGGGGCCCTCGTTGAGGTTGCGGACGCCGTCGTCGGTGCACACGACGATGTCCTCGATCCGGGCGCCGCAGCGGCCGGCCAGGTAGATGCCAGGTTCCACCGAGAAGGTCATCCCCGGCTCCAGTGGCAGGTCGTTGCCGGCGACCACGTAGGGCGCCTCGTGGGTGTCCAGCCCGATGCCGTGCCCGGTGCGGTGGATGAAGTGCTCACCCCAGCCGGCCTCGGTGATCACCTCGCGGGCCACCGCGTCGACCTCCTCGCAGGTGACCCCCGGGCGCACCGCGGCGGTGGCCGCCTCCTGCGCCCGCTGGAGCACCGCGTACCACTCGGCGACGTCGGAGGCGGCGGCACCGCCGACGACGTAGGTGCGGGTGCAGTCGGACCGGTAGCCGGTCGCGGTCTCCCCGCCGATGTCGACGACCACCAGGTCACCGGCCTGCACCACCCGGTCGGACAGCTCGTGGTGCGGGCTGGCGCCGTTCGGGCCGGACCCGACGATGGTGAAGTCGACGGCCACGTGACCCTCGGCCAGGATCGCCGCGCCGATGTCGGCGCCGACCTCGGCCTCGGTGCGGCCCACCCGCAGCCAGTCGGCCATCGCGGCGTGCACCCGGTCGATGGCGGCGCCGGCCAGCGCCAGCTCCTCGACCTCGGCCGGGGTCTTGACCATGCGCAGCCGGTCGATGACCGGGCTCGCCAGCTCCAGCGCCGCACCGGGCAGCGCCCGCTGCACGCCCAGGGCGTGCTCGGCCCAGGTCCGGTTGCCCACCGCGACCCGGGCAGGGGTGGCCCCCAGCCGGGCGGTCACCGCCCCGGCAAGCCGCGCGAAGGCGTCCTCGGTCTCGTCCCAGGCCAGCACCTCCAGCCCGAGGGCGCCGGCCGGGGAGGCCTCGACCATCGGCGCCTCGAGCCGGGGCACCACCAGCAGCGGCTCCCCGCGGCGCGGCACGGCCAGTGCGGTCAGCCGCTCCATCGCGTGCGCGGAGTAGCCGCACAGGTACCGCAGATCGGACCCCGGCGTGACCACGAGCAGGTCGACGCCGAGCTCGTCGGCGAGCGCCCGGGCGGCGTGCACGCGGTCGATGGACACCAGTGGGGAGGAGTGAGGGGGGACGGCGACCACGTGCGCAGAGTAACCAGCGGCGGCGACAGCTTCGGCGCTCGTCATCGCACCGTTACGGTGCCCGGCGTGACCACGATGCTGCTGGACGCGGCGAGCCTGTACTTCCGGGCCTTCTACGGGGTGCCCACGAGCGTCACCTCGCCCGACGGACGCCCGGTCAACGCCGTCCGCGGCTTCCTGGACATGACCGCCCGGCTGATCGGCGCCCACTCCCCCGAGCGGCTGGTCGCCTGCTGGGACGACGACTGGCGGCCGGCCTTCCGGGTCGCGGCGCTGCCGTCCTACAAGGCGCACCGGGTGGCGGCCGAGGGTGGCGAGGATGTGCCCGACGAGCTGGGCCCGCAGGTGCCGGTGCTCATCGAGGTGCTGGCCGCAGCCGGGCTGGCCCGCGTGGGGGCGCCGGGCTACGAGGCCGACGACGTGATCGGCACCCTGGCCACCCGGGCTCGCGGGCCGGTCGACGTCGTCACCGGCGACCGGGACCTCTTCCAGTTGGTGGACGACGCCCGCGGTGTGCGCATCCTCTACACCGCGCGCGGCGGCATCAACGACCTGGACGTCGTGGACGAGGCCGCGGTGGCGGAGAAGTACGGCATCCCCGGCCGGGCCTACGCCGACTTCGCGGTGCTGCGGGGCGACCCCAGCGACGGTCTGCCCGGGGTGTCCGGCGTGGGCGCGAAGACCGCGGCCGCGCTGATCAACGCCTTCGGGTCGCTGGCCGGCATCCGGGAGGCCGCGGCCCGCGCCGTCGTCCCCAAGCCGCCGCTGACGGCCTCGGTGCTGAAGAAGCTGCACGTGGCCGGCGACTACCTCGACGCCGCCCCGGAGGTGGTCGCCGTCGTCACCACCATCGACCTGCCCCCGGTGGACGGGGCCCTCCCGCGCAGTCCCGCCGACCCCGATGCGCTGGCCGCGCTGGCCGAGGCGCACGGTCTGCAGAACTCGGTGCGCCGGCTGGGCGCCACGCTGGGCTGGGCGCCGGACGTCCTCGGCTGAGAGCCCGGTCAGCCCTCCGACCAGGTGTAGGCGGCGTCCTCGTCGGTGATGGTGATGGTGATCGTCACCGGGTCGCCGTCAGCCGTCGTCCCCGAGCACTGGTAGGTCCGGCCCGGCTCCACGGTCATCTCGTCGCTGCAGCGGAGGTCGACCGACACACCCGCCTGCGCCTCGAACTGCCCGGCGACGTCGCGCTGCACCGCCTCCGGGTCCAGGGCCTTCGAGCGCATGAGCGTCGGCACCACGACGAGGACGACGATCAGCACGGCCAGGGCAGCGAGCCACAGCCACAGCCGCGACCGCTTCGACGTCGCCGCGGGCTGGGGAGGCCCCCACCCGCTCGGCTGCCCGTACTGGCCGTACTGCTGGGGCTGGCCGTACTGGGATGGCTGGCCGTACTGGGATGGCTGGCCGTACTGGGGTGGCTGGCCGTACTGGGAGGGCTGGCCGTACTGGGAGGACTGCCCGTACTGCTGGCCGTACTGCTGACCGGGCCCGTACTGGCCGTACTGCTGGGGCTGGCCGTACTGCTGAGCCTGCCCGTACTGGGGCTGCCCGTACTGGCTCGGCGGGCCGAACGGGGGCTCCGGCTGTCCGTACGGGGCACCCGGGGGCGGGCCGTACTGCTGCCCGTACTGCTGGTCCGGCTGCGGCGGCGGGTATGCCATGCCGGGGTCGGGCCGGCCCCAGCCGGAGGCGGCGGGCGGGACGGGCGGCGGACTCACCGGGCGCACGTCGTCCCGGTCGTCGTGCCCGTGCGGCGGGTGGGTCATCGTCGCTCCCTGTCGGCCTCGGCTGCCCGGCCCGGTGCTGAGGTCCGGACACCGGGCGCAGCGATTGTGTCCTACCCGCCCGGCGGGCGGCGGGAGACCGACTGCTCAGCCGCTGACCGCCACCGCCACCACGCCCCGCCGCACCCGGCCCACCGCGGCCCGGGCGACCCCGGCGAGCGGCTCGTCGGCGACCTTGGCCAGCTGGTCGAGCAGGTCCACGAGCTGGCGGGCCCAGCGCACGAAGTCACCGCCGGACAGCTCCGTGCCGGCCTGCTCGGCACCGGCCAGCACCCGGTCCAGGGTCTGCCCGTCGGCCCATCGGAAGGCCGCCCAGACGAAGCCGAGGTCGAGGTCCCGGGTCAGCGGCACCTCGTGGTCGACCTCGACGTCCTGCAGCCGGGCCCGGACACGGCGCATCTCGGCGATCGCCCCGGCCACCTTCCCGGCCGGGACCGCGGGCTGCCCCGGTGCGTCCCGGCGGGCCTCGAACACCAGCGCGGACACGCAGGCGGCCAGCTCGGCCGGGGTCAGCCCGCGGAAGACCCCGGCGCGCAGGCACTCGGCGGTGAGCAGGTCGGTCTCGGCCCAGATGCGGGCCAGCCGCCGGCCGGCGTCGGTGACCAGCGGCCGCTCCTCGACCGGCTCCTCCGCCGCCGGTTCGGCGCCCCCGCCGGCCGTCTCGGGAACGAGGTACCCCAGCTCCTCCAGCACGTCGCAGGTGCGGTCGAACTGGCGGGTCAGCGACCCGGTGCGCTCGGCCATCTGCCGGTGCAGCGCCTCGGCGCCGCGCAGCTCACGCAGCCACCGCTCCGCCGCCCGCACCCGCTCCTCCCGGTCGGGCAGCGAGTGCACCGGGTGCGCCCGCACCGCGTGCCGCAGGTCGGCCAGCACCGGGTCGTCCGACGCCGCCGAGCGGCCCTTGGTGCGCCGCGCCCCCAGGTCGTTCTCCACCCGCGCCGACCGCAGCGTGGACGCCAGGTCCCGGCGGGCGTGCGGGCTGCGGTGGTTGAAGTTCTTGGGCACCCGAACGCGGGCGAGCGCGGTCACCGGGGACGGGAAGTCGACCGCGCTGAGCCGGCCGGCCCACTTGTCCTCGGTGAGCACCAGCGGGCGGGGCTCGACGAGCTCGGTGACCCCGGGGTCCAGGACGACGGCGAGGCCCTGCCGGCGGCCCGAGGGAACCCGGATGACGTCGCCGGCGCGCAGCGCGGCCAGCGACTCACTGGCCTCGAGCCGGCGCTTGGCCTGGGAGTCCCGCGACAGCGCCCTCTCCCGCTCGGAGACCTCCGCCCGCAGCCGCGCGTAGCCGGCGACGTCCCCGGCGTCGGAGTGCATCTCCTTGGCCAGCCGCTGCGCGTCGGCCTCGTGCCGGGCGGCGGAGCGGGCCAGGCCGACCACCGAGCGGTCGGCCTGGAACTGCGCGAAGGACGACGCCAGCAGCTCCCGGGCCCGGGCGCGACCGAAGGACCCGACCAGGTTGACCGCCATGTTGTAGCTGGGCCGGAACGACGAGCGCAGCGGGTAGGTGCGGGTGCTGGCCAGCCCGGCCACCAGGGTGGGGTCGACGCCGGGCGCCCAGACGACGACCGCGTGTCCCTCGATGTCGATGCCCCGGCGGCCGGCCCGGCCGGTGAGCTGGGTGTACTCCCCCGGGGTCACGTCGACGTGCGCCTCGCCGTTCCACTTCACCAGTCGCTCAAGGACCACCGACCGGGCCGGCATGTTGATGCCCAACGCCAGGGTCTCGGTGGCGAACACCGCCTTGACCAGGCCCCGGACGAAGCACTCCTCGACGGCCTCCTTGAAGGCGGGGACCAGACCGGCGTGGTGGGCGGCGAACCCGGCGAGCAGGCCCTCCCGCCACTCCCAGAAGCCCAGGACGTGCAGGTCCTCCTCCGGCAGCGCACCGGTGCGGCGGTCGATCACCTCGGCGATCGCCGACCGCTCGGTCTCGTCGGTCAGCCGCATCCCCGAGCCCAGGCACTGGTGGACGGCGGCGTCGCAGCCGTTGCGGCTGAACACGAACGTGATCGCCGGCAGCAGTCCGGCGCGGTCGAGCCGTTCGACGACCTCGGGGCGGGCCGGGGGCCGGTAGCGGGGCTTGTGGCTGAAGCCGCCGCGTGAGCCGCCGCCGCCACCGGACCAGGCGTCGTAGCGGCGCTCCTGCTCCTTGACGTAGCGGACCAGCTCGGGGTCGACCACGGCCGCGCCGCGTTCCCGGGTGGACCGGCCGCGCGGGGTCTCCTCCAGCTCGGCGGCGTGCGCCGCCGGGCGGAGCGCGAACAGGTCGAACACCCGGGAGCCGACGAGCATGTGCTGCCACAGCGGGATCGGCCGGACCTCGCTGACCACGACCTTCGTGTGGCCGCGCACGGTGACCAGCCATTCGGCGAACTCCTCGGCGTTGCTCACCGTCGCCGACAACGAGATCAGCGCGACCGAGTCGGGCAGGTGGATGATCACCTCCTCCCAGACGGCGCCGCGGAACCGGTCGGCGAGGTAGTGCACCTCGTCCATCACCACGTAGCCGAGGTCTGCCAGCGCCGGGGAGTCGGCGTAGAGCATGTTGCGCAGCACCTCGGTGGTCATCACCACCACCGGGGCGTCGCCGTTGATCGCGTTGTCGCCGGTCAGCAGCCCGACCTTCGCCGGCCCGTACCGGGCGACCAGGTCGGTGTACTTCTGGTTGGACAGCGCCTTGATCGGGGTCGTGTAGAAGGCCTTGCGGCCCTCGCTGAGGGCCTTGTGCACGGCGAACTCACCCACGACGGTCTTCCCGGCCCCGGTGGGGGCGCAGACCAGGACGCCGGCGCCTTCCTCCACCGCCTCGCACGCCTCGACCTGGAACGCGTCCAGGGAAAAGCCGAGCTCAGCGGTGAAGTCGGAGAGCGTGGGGTGGCGGGTGCGCCGCCGGGCAGCTGCGTACCGCTCGGCCGGGCTGGACATGCGTCCACGGTAAGCGCAGGGACCGTCACCGCGCGGGCTGAAGTCTCAGCCCGTGCCGACGCCCGGGCCGGCGCCCACGACCGTCAGCGCGCCGGGTACGCACGCCGACGCCGCCGGCAGCGGGCTGACCGGCTCGCCGTCGGCGTAGGTCACAAGGCCCGCGCCGGCCGGTGTTCCGCCCTCCAGCGTCACCTCGCGGCCGCGCAGCACGGTCACCGCGGGGTGCTCGACGTGCGTCCCGGCGGCCAGCCGCGGGCGGGTGCGCACCAGCTCCAGCCGCCCGACGGGACCGACGACGACCACGTCGAGCAGCCCGTCGGCCGGGTCGGCGTCCGGGCAGATCCGCAGACCGCCGCCGTAGCAGGGGGTGTTGCCGACCGCCACGAGGGTGACCTCGCGGCGGCTGGGTACGCCGTCGACGGTGAGGGTGACCGTGCGGGGCCGCAGGTGCAGCAGCTCGGCGAGGATGGCCACGTCGTACCGGCGCGGGCCGCGCGGCCGGCGCAGCCGGTTGGCCCGGTCGGTCACCGCCGAGTCGAAGCCGCAGCACAGCACCGTGGACCACCAGCGGTCCCCGGTCCGGGCGGCGTCCAGCCGGGTCGTCCGCCCGGCGAGGAGGTCCGCGGCCACCGCCCGGGCGGCCTCGACCGGCTCGGCGGGCACCCTCAGGGCGGCGGCGAGGTCGTTGCCGGTCCCGGCGGGCAGGACGGCCAGCGGGG
>JAOPUQ010000450.1 GCA_025963425.1 Modestobacter sp.
GGCGGTCAGCGCCAGCAGTTGCAGCAGGTGGTTCTGCAGCACGTCACGGGCGGCGCCGGTCTTCTCGTAGAACCCGGCGCGCCCACTGATGCCGACGTCCTCGGCCATGGTGATCTGCACGGAGTCGACGTAGTGGCCGTTCCAGATCGGCTCGAACAGCGTGTTGGCGAAGCGCAGCGCCAGCAGGTTCTGGACCGTCTCCTTGCCCAGGTAGTGGTCGATCCGGAAGACGTCGTCGGCGGTGAACACCGAGTCGACCAGCTCGTTGAGCTCGCGGCTGGAGGCCAGGTCGGTGCCGAACGGCTTCTCCACGACCACCCGGCGCCACCGGTCCGGGGTGCTCTCGGCCATCCCGGTGCGCTCCATCTGCTTGAGCACCGTGGGGAACATGGCCGGCGGGATCGACAGGTAGAACGCGGCGTTGCCGCCGATGCCGTGGCTCCCCTCGAGCTCGGCCAGGCTGCTGGCCAGCTCGTCGAAGGCGTTGTCGTCGTCGAAGGAGCCCTGGATGAACCGGACGCTGTTGGCCAGCCGCTCCCACACCTCCTCGCGCCACGGCGTGCGGGCGTGCTCGCGGGCGGCGGAGCGGGCCAGCTCGGCGAACTCCACGTCGCCCCAGTCGCGGCGGGCGAAGCCCAGCATCGCGAAGTTGGTGGGCAGCAGCCCCCGGTTGGCCAGGTCGTAGACGGCCGGCAGCAGTTTCTTGCGCGCCAGGTCCCCGGTGATGCCGAACACGACCAGGGCGCAGGGTTCCGGCACGCGGGGGAGCCGCCGGTCCCGCGGGTCACGCAGCGGGTTGGTAGGCATCGAATCCGTCCTTCGGGGGCTCGCAACGGGAGCCCGCCGTCCGGTCACCGGGGACCGGACGACGGGCGATCATCCAGGGTGGTGCTCAGCAGCGAGCGGAGGACGCCGTAACTCCTCGCGTCGTCACTTCTTGTCCTCGAGCTGCTCCCTGACCGAGCCGGTCAGCTCGTCCCAGGAGTCGACGAACTTCTGCACGCCCTCCTCCTCGAGGACGCGGAAGACGTCGTCCAGGTCGACGCCGGCATCGCCGACGGCCTGCATCGCCTTCTCGGCATCGGCGTAGGCCGACTGCACCGGTGTGCCGGCCTGACCGTGATCGGCGTAGGCCAGCATGGTCTTCTCCGGCATCGTGTTCACCGTGTCCGGCGCGATCAGCTCGGAGATGTAGAGGGTGTCGGAGTAGTCGGGGTTCTTCACCCCGGTCGACGCCCACAGCGGGCGCTGCGGCTGGGCACCCTTCGCCTCCAGCGCCTTCCAGCGGTCGGAGGAGAAGACCTTCTCGTAGGCCTGGTAGGCCAGCTGGGCGTTCGCGACGCCGGCCTTCCCCTTGAGCGAGGGGTCGGCACCCGCGGCGTCCAGCCGCTTGTCGATCTCGGTGTCCACCCGGGACACGAAGAACGACGCCACGGACTCGATGCCCGCCAAGGAGGCCTGCGGGTCCTCGGCCAGCCGCTGCTCCAGGCCGGACAGGTAGGCGTCCATGACCGCGCGGTACCGCTCCAGGCTGAAGATCAGCGTGACGTTGACGCTGATGCCCGCGGCGATCGTGCTGGTGATCGCCGGCAGCCCCTCGACCGTGGCCGGAATCTTGATGAACAGGTTCGGCCGGTCGACCAGCCACCACAGGTGGGCGGCCTCGGCGGCGGTGGCGTCGGTGTCCCGGGCCAGGCCGGGGGCCACCTCCAGCGACACCCGGCCGTCCCGCCCGGTGCGGGCGGCGACCGGCGCGAGCAGGTCGCAGGCATCGCGGACGTCGGAGGCGGTGATCGTCCGCAGCGCCTCCTCGACGCTGACCTTGCGGACGGCCATCGCGTGCAGCTGGTCGTCGTAGGAGTCCGACCCGCTGATCGCCGCGGCGAAGATCGACGGGTTGGTGGTCACCCCGACGACGCTGTACTCGTCGACCAGCGACTGCAGGTTGCCGCTGCGGATGCGGTCACGGGAGAGGTCGTCGAGCCAGACGGCGACCCCGGCCTTCGACAGCTGCGCCAGATTCTCGTTCTGGGTCATGCCATGCCCTTCTTTCCGTGGGGGAGGGTCGGTCGGGTCATCGGTCGCCGGTCGGGCTGTCCAGCCCGCCGCGGGACACGCCCGCGCCCGACGGTGCAGCGGGGGCCGAGGAGGCAGCCTGGAGGCTCTCGCGGGCGGCGGAGACCACCGCCTCGCCGGTGAGCCCGAACTCCTCGTAGAGCGTGGAGTAGGCGGCGCTGGCGCCGAAGTGGTTGAGGCCGACGATCCGGCCGGCGTCGCCGACGAAGTCGCGCCACCCCATCGGCACCCCGGCCTCGACGCTCACCCGGGCGCGCACCGTGGGCGGGAGCACCTCGTCACGGTAGGACTGGTCCTGCTCGGCGAACCACTCCCAGCACGGCAGGGAGACCACGCGGGTCGGGACGCCGTCGGCCTCGAGGATCTCGCGGGCGGCGACGGCGATCTGCACCTCCGAGCCGGTGCCCATGAGGATGACCTCGGGGGTCCCGGTGGAGGCGTCGGCCAGGACGTAGCCGCCGCGGGCGACCCCCTCGGCCGAGCCGAAGACCGAGCGGTCGAACGTCGGCAGGTTCTGCCGGGACAGCGCGAGACCGGCCGGCCGGTCGTTGTTCTCGAGGATGGTGCGCCAGGCGACGACCGTCTCGTTGGCGTCGGCCGGGCGGACGAAGTCCAGGCCGGGCATGGCGCGCAGCGCCGCGAAGTGCTCGATCGGCTGGTGCGTCGGGCCGTCCTCGCCCAGGCCGATGGAGTCGTGGGTCCACACGTAGGTCACCGGCAGCTTCATGATGGCGGCCAGCCGGACGGCGCCGCGCATGTAGTCGGAGAAGGTGAGGAACGTGCCACCGTAGACACGGGTCCCGCCGTGCAGGGCAATGCCGTTCATGATCGCGCCCATGGCGTGCTCGCGGACGCCGAAGTGCAGCGTGCGGCCGAAGGGGCCACCGGACCACATCTTCGTCTGCCGGCTGGCCGGCAGGAAGGACGGTTCGCCCTTCACCGCGGTGTTGTTGCTCTCCGCCAGGTCGGCCGACCCGCCCCACAGCTCGGGCAGCTCGGGGTAGATCGCGGCCAGCACCTCGCCGGAGGCCTTGCGGGTGGCCACGCCCTTCTCGTCGGCCGGGAAGCTGGGCAGCGCGTCGGCCCAGCCCGCGGGCAGCTCGCGCACCTTCATCCGCTCCAGCAGGGCGGCCTGCTGCGGGTTGGCCTGCTCCCAGCCGGTGAAGCGCTCGGTCCAGGCGGCCCGGTCGGCCTGACCCCGCTCGATCACCCTGCGGGTGTGCGCGATGACCTCGGGCGCCACGTCGAAGGACTTCTCCGGGTCGAAGCCCAGGAGTTCCTTGGTCGCCTTCACCTCGTCGGCGCCCAGCGCGGAGCCGTGCGCGGCGCCGGTGTTCTGCTTGTTCGGCGCGGGCCAGCCGATGATGGTGCTCAGCACGATGATCGAGGGGCGGTTCGTCTCGGCCTTGGCGGCGGCGAAGGCCGCGTCCAGGGTGGCCAGGTCCTCGCCGTCGTCCACGTGCTGGACGTGCCAGCCGTAGGCGGCGAAGCGGGCGCCGACGTCCTCGGTGAAGGCGACGGTCGTGTCGTCCTCGATGGAGATCTTGTTGTCGTCGTAGACCAGCACGAGGTTGCCCAGCTGCTGGGTCCCGGCCAGCGAGGCGGCCTCGCCGCTGACGCCCTCCTCCATGTCGCCGTCGGAGGCGAAGCACCAGATGGTGTGGTCGAACAGGCTCTCGCCGTCGGCCTGGGGGTCGAGCAGGCCGCGCTCGCGGCGGGCGGCCATGGCCATCCCGACGGCGTTGCCGACGCCCTGGCCCAGCGGGCCGGTCGTGGTCTCGACGCCGGGGGTGTGGTTGACCTCGGGGTGCCCCGGGGTCAGCGAGCCCCAGGTGCGCAGCGCCTGCAGGTCCTCCAGCTCCAGGCCGTATCCGGACAGGTAGAGCTGGATGTAGAGGGTCAGGCTGGAGTGACCCATGGAGAGCACGAACCGGTCACGGGCGATCCACTTCGGGTCGCTGGGGTCGTGCCGGAGCCACTTCTGGAACAGCAGGTAGGCGACCGGCGCCATGCTCATGGCGGTGCCCGGGTGGCCGTTGCCGACCTTCTGGACGGCGTCCATCGCCAGCACGCGGGCGGTGTCGATCGCGGCGCGGTCGAGCTCACCGAAGCCCTCGGGCAGCGTCGGGTGCGGCTGGCGCGGAGAGCCGGTCGGCGTGTCGGTGGCGGCCTCGGCCGGCGCCTCGGAGGCGGTGCTCTGGGTCCCACTGTCAGTGGTCATGTGGCGCTCGGTGCTCCCTCAGGGATAGGTCGGTGTCGGACCCGCCTGGGGGTGCGGCGGACCACCCACCCCGGGCGGGACGACGTGCGCGCCGCGGCCGCCCCGGGAGGGCGAGGCCCGGACGGACGGAGGGACGCACCGTCGTCGTCGACGTCGGCCCTACCCGCTGCGCGCGCAGCATCAACGTGATCAACCCTAGTGGTGCCCGGCCATTCCCGGACGGGGGCCGGGCTACAGTGGTCGGGCAATCCATCCCCGGCAGAGAAGGACCCCGTGGTGCCCCGCTGCCCGCGCGTTCTCGCGCTCCCGGGCCCCCGGTGACGGCGATCGTCGAGCGTCCCCTCGTCCGGGCCCGGACGCTGTCCACCGTGCGCGCCTACGTCGCGCTGACCAAGCCGCGGATCATCGAGCTGCTGCTGGTCACGACGCTGCCGGCGATGCTGCTGGCGGCCGGCGGCTGGCCCTCGACACGGCTGGTCGTGGCCACCCTGGTCGGCGGCACGCTCGCCGCCGGTGCGGCCAACGTCTTCAACTGCTACGTCGACCGCGACATCGACCAGCTGATGCACCGCACGGAGAACCGGCCGCTGCCGACCGGGGCGGTCACCCCGCGGGCGGCGCTGGTCTTCGGCATCGTGCTGACCGTCGTGTCGATCACGCTGCTGGCGCTGACCACGACGCTGCTGGCCGCCGTGCTCGCCGCCGCCGCGATCTTCTACTACGCGGTGCTCTACACGATGGTGTTAAAGCGGCGGACCCGGCGCAGCACCGAGTTCGGCGGCGTCCCCGGTGCCGCTCCGGTGCTCATCGGCTGGGCCGCGGTCACCGGGTCACTGGCCTGGCCGGCCGTCGTCTTCTTCGGCGTCGTCTTCTGCTGGCAGATGCCGCACTTCTGGGCGCTGGCGATGCGCTTCCGCGACGACTACGCCCGCGCCGACGTGCCGATGCTGCCGGTGGTCACCAGCGCCCGCAGCGTCGGCCGCCAGTCCGTGGCCTGGGCCTGGGCCACCGTCGCGGTCTCCCTGCTGCTGTGGCCGGTGTCCGCCGACTACGGCATCGGCTGGATCTACACCGCCGCCGCCGTCCTGCTGGGAGGCTGGTTCGCCCTCGAGGCGCACAGGCTGCTGGCCCGGATCCGCAAGAACGTGGAGACCAGGCCGATGCAGCTCTTCCACGCCTCGATCTACTACATGTCGGCGCTGTCGCTGGCGATCGTGGTCGACGTCCTCGTCTGAGGTCCCTGCTCCAGCCCCCGCCCCCCTGCCCTCCCTCTGGGACCAGGTCACCTGGTCATGAGGGGACCTACCTGGTGGCCGGCCGCGCGGTGGATGCCCCTGCGGTCGGGCAGGACGGCGACGCTGCCGCGAGGACGGCGGGGCGTCAGCGAGCGGCGGCGGAGGTGGCCGGGGCCGCGTCGTCCACCGGCAGCTCGGACGCCGGGCCGCGCATCGCCCACACCAGCCGGGCCGTGTACGCGGTGATCAGCACTGCGCCGGCCATGTGCGTCAGCACCAGCAGCGCCGGCAGATGCGTGAAGTACTGCACGTAGCCGATGACGCCCTGGGCCAGCTCCACGGCGAGCAGGTCACGGGCGGCGCGGCGGGCGCGGCCGGGGGAGTCCGTGGCGTGCAGCGCGACCAGCAGCGCGACGGTCAGCCCGATGAGCAGGAAGACGACGTCGGCGTGCAGCTGGCTGACGAGCTCGGGGTCGAAGCCGGTGCGGCCGGCATCCGGGTCGCCGCTGTGCGGGCCGCTGCCGGTCACCACCGTGCCGAACACCTGCACGGCGGCCACGGCCGCGGCGATGCCGGTGACCAGCGCGGCCAGCGGACGTCGGACGAGCAGCTGCCCGACCCCCGGCTCCCGGGAGCGCAGCCACAGCACCGTGGCGATCGCCACCAGCACCATCGACAGCAGGAAGTGCGCGGCGACGGTCCACGGGTTGAGCCCGGTGAGCACCGTCACCCCGCCGAGCAGCGCCTGCGCGGGGATGCCCAGCAGGCTGAGGACCGCCAGTCGCCGCAGGTCCCGGCGCACGGAGAGGAACACCGCCGCAACCGTGGCGAACGCCACCACGACGAGGGCGAAGGTGAGCATCCGGTTCCCGAACTCGATCAGCCCGTGCCCGGCGAGCTCGGGGGTCGGGGTGATGCTGCCGTCGGTGCACTCGGGCCAGGTGGGGCAGCCCAGCCCCGAGCCGGTGAGCCGGACGGCGCCCCCGGTCACCACGATCAGGCCGTTGGCGACGACGTTGAGCAGCGCGATGGGCGCGACGACGGAGGGTCGGACGACCGCGGGAAGAACCGGCACCCCGCTGATGCTACTTACCGGGAGTGCCCCCGCGGCCCGGCGGAACCAGCCGGACGGCGACCCACCCGACACGCGCAGACCCGGCGGATCGATGTCCCGCTGACCGGTGCGCGGCGTCCCGGTGGGTAGGTGAGCACCGGCACCGACACCCGATGAGGAGTGACTTCTCCCATGACCAGTGGTTTCCCCGGCGGACCCTACGGGGCGAGCCCGTTCGACGACTTCTTCCAGGCGTTCCTCGGCCCCGGCGGCGCGCGGCGGGGCCCGCAGCGGGTGGACATCACCCAGCTGCTCACCGACCACGCACGCGAGGTGGTCGCCGCCGCGGCGCGGCAGGCCGCCGACTGGGGCGTCACCGACCTCGACGGCGAGGCCCTGCTCTGGGCGCTGGCCGGCCACGAGCCGACCCGCACCCTCCTGTCGCGTGCCGGCGTCGACCCCGACCGGCTGCGCAGCCAGCTCGACGCGCAGCTGCGCCGCGGCGAGCCGGCGGAGCAGCCCCCCGTGCTGACCCCGACCATCAAGCGTGCCCTGCTCGACGCCCACCAGGTGTCCCGGGCCAGCGGCTCCACCTACATCGGCCCCGAACACCTGCTCTTCGCCCTCGCGCTGAACCCCGAGTCCGGCGCCGGACGGGTGCTGCACGGCGCCCGGGTGACGCCCGAGGCGCTGCAGCGTGCCGCGGCGGGTGGCAGCGCCCCCCGCGTCGCGGCCACGGGCGGGAACGGCCGGGGCGGCGAGCAGTCGCCGTCGGCCACCCCGACCCTGGACGAGTACGGCCGGGACCTGACCGAGCTGGCCGGCAACGGCAAGATCGACCCGGTCATCGGCCGCGCCGCCGAGATCGAGCAGACCATCGAGGTGCTGTCCCGCCGCAACAAGAACAACCCGGTGCTCATCGGTGAGGCCGGCGTCGGCAAGACCGCGATCGTCGAGGGCCTCGCCGCCCAGATCGTCTCCGGCGACGTCCCCGAGCAGCTGCGCGGACGGCGCCTGGTGGAGCTCGACCTCACCGGGCTGGTGGCCGGCACCCGCTACCGCGGTGACTTCGAGGAGCGGCTGAAGAAGCTGATCGACGAGATCCGGGAGAACAGCGACTCGGTGCTCGTCTTCATCGACGAGCTGCACACCGTCGTCAACGCCGGCGGTTCGGAGGGCTCGGCCGGCGCGGGCAACATGCTCAAGCCGGCGCTGGCCCGTGGTGAGCTGCACGTCATCGGCGCCACCACGCTGGACGAGTACCGCAGGAACATCGAGAAGGACCCGGCGCTGGAGCGGCGCTTCCAGCCGATCCTGGTGCCCGAGCCCAGCACCCTGGACACCATCGAGATCCTGCGCGGGCTCCGCGACCGGTACGAGGCGCACCACCAGGTGCGGTTCACCGACGAGGCGCTGGTCGCGGCGGCGGAGCTCTCCGACCGCTACATCGCCGACCGGCACCTGCCGGACAAGGCCATCGACCTGATCGACCAGGCCGGCGCCCGCGTGCGGCTGCGGATGAAGACCCCGACCACCGACCTGCGGTCACTGGAGCAGGAGGTGGAGCGGCTGCGGCGGGAGAAGGACCAGGCGGTCGCCGAGGAGCAGTACGAGCGCGCCTCGACGCTGCGCGACGAGCTGACCACGGCCACCGCCGAGCTGGAGCTGGCGCGGTCCGGTGGCGGTGCGGGCATCCCCGAGGTGGGGACGACGGAGATCGCCGAGGTGGTCTCCAGGAGCACCGGCATCCCGGTCGCCCAGCTGACCGAGGAGGAGCGCGACCGGCTGCTGCGGCTGGAGGACGTGCTGCACGAGCGCGTCGTGGGCCAGCAGGAGGCCGTCGACGTCGTCTCCGAGGCGATCCGCCGCTCCCGGGCGGGGCTGGGGGACCCCGACCGGCCGATCGGCAGCTTCCTGTTCCTCGGCCCCACCGGCGTCGGGAAGACCGAGCTGGCCCGGGCGCTGGCGGAGGCGCTGTTCGGCGACTCCGACCGGATCATCCGGCTGGACATGAGCGAG
>JAOPUQ010000491.1 GCA_025963425.1 Modestobacter sp.
TACCCGACAGCACCGGCCTGCCCGCCGGGGGTGTGCACGCCCTCCCCGAAGTTGAGCAGGGTGTTCGTCGTCCCGCGGTAGCCCATCTTGTGGTTCAGGCCGGCCAGCACGACGTCGTTGCGCTCCCCGAGCGAGCCGTCCTCGTCGACCAGGAACTTGGGCACGATGAACAGCGAGATGCCCTTCACCCCGGGCGGGCCGCCAGGCACCTTGGCCAGCACCAGGTGGACGATGTTCTCGGTCAGCTCGTGGTCGCCGCCGGAGATCCACATCTTGTTGCCGGTCAGTCGGTAGGTCCCGTCGTCCTGTGGGACGGCGCGGGTGGTGATGTCGGCCAGCGACGAGCCGGCCTGGGGCTCGGACAGCGCCATGGTGCCGAACCAGCGGCCCTCGGCCATCGGCGGCACGTAGGTCTGCACCTGCTCGGGGGTGCCGTGCGCGACCAGCAGGTTGGCGTTGGCCATGGTCAGGAACGGGTAGGCCGAGGTGCCGATGTTGGCCGCCTGGAACCACACGTGCACCGCCTGGTTCACCACCGCCGGCAACTGCATGCCGCCCAGTTCCTCGGGCAGGGCGGCGGAGTTCATCCCGGCCTCGGCGAAGACCTTCAGCGCAGCCGCCACCTCGGGGATGAGCTGCACCTTGCCGTCGACGACGTGCGGCTCGTTCTCGTCGGCCTTGCGGTTGTGCGGCGCGAAGTGCTCGGTCGCGATCTGCTCGGCCAGGTCGAGGACGGCGTCCACCGTGTCGCGCGAGTGCTCGCTGAACCGCGGGCGCTTGCTCAGCGTCTCGACCTGCAGCCACTCGTGCAGCAGGAAGTCCAGGTCGGGACGGGACAGGACCAGCGACGGGCGCACGGGTTCCTCCGGTGGGCGGTGGGGCGGGTCGAACAGGTGGGGCGGCCGCCGTGGCGCGGCCGGGGCCTCAGGTTAGGCCGCCTCCGCCGGCCCGGCCGGAGCGCCTGGGACCCGGGTCACGGTGGTCCGCCGACCACTTCGCCATGCACGTCGGGCCCCGGGACGGCGACAGGCCCCCTCGGCGCGGCTGCGGGGAGGGGGCCTGTCGTCGAGCGGGGGTCAGTCGCGGGGGCTACCCGCTCCGTGCGGGAGGTGGTCGGCCGGCACCGAGTCCAGCCCGGTGGGCTGGTCGGCCGAGGCCTTGTGCCGGCCGCCCTCGGGCCTGTCCTCGGCGTCGTCCTCGAGCCGGCCGTGCCGGGACGACGTCGCGGCGGCGGCTCCGGGCTGGTCGGCCGGGGTTCCGCCGTCGCTGCGTCCGGCGTCATCGACCGGCGGGGCCGTCGACGTCGGCGCCGCGGCGCCGACGGCGTGCTCGGCCGCCAGCAGCGGGCCGTCGGCCACCGCGGCCGCGCCGGACTGCTGGGCCTGGATGCCCGACTGCGTCCGCAGCGCCAGCTGTGGCAGGAAGATCAGCACGAAGAAGCCCAGGGCCACCACGACCGCGGCGATCAGGAAGACCAGGTCCAGCGTCTCGGAGAAACCGGTCTTGAACGGCATCGCCAGGTACGCGGGCAGGTCCTGGACGAAGGAGGTGTCCGAGAGGTCCCCGCCGCTGTTGATCTGCCCGCTCTGCAGCGCCGAGGCGACCCGTGGGTCGTCCGCCGCGGCCGACTGCAGCGCGCCGCCGATGTCGCTGGGCAGCCGGGTGAACAGCACCGACAGGAAGATCGCCGTCCCGAGCGTGCCGCCCATCTGGCGGAAGAAGGTGACCGACGAGGTCGCCACCCCGATCTCGCGCGGGCTGACCGCGTTCTGCACGGCCAGGATGATCGGCTGGAAGTTGAAGCCCAGGCCGACGCCGAGCATCAGCATGAAGGGCACCAGGGTCCACACCGAGGTGTCGGCGCCGACGACGACGGACAGGCTGACCAGCGCGGCCACCATCAGCGCCACCCCGATGAGCGGGAAGGGCTTGTAGGTGCCGGTGCGGGCGATGGTCTGACCGGAGGCGACCGAGCCGACCATGATGCCCATCACCAGCGGGATCATCTGCAGGCCGGCCACCGTGGGGCTCGAGCCGTGCACGATCTGCAGGTACTGCGGCAGCAGCAGGATGCCGCCGAACATGCCCATGCCGAGGACGATGCTGGACACCGCGCTGACGGAGAACGTGCGGTTCTTGAACATCCGGAGCGGCAGCAGGGCGTCGTCGCCGTAGGCCCGCTCGGCCAGCACGAAGAGCACGAAGCCGACGGCGCCGACGACGTAGCTGACCAGCGCCTTCGGGTCGTCCCAGCCCCAGGTGCGGCCCTGCTCGGCGACGATCAGCAGCGGCACGAGGAAGACGATCAGCGCCAGCGCGCCGGGCCAGTCGATGCGGTGGTCGCGGCGCTGGTGCGGCAGGTGCAGGACGCGGAAGACGACGGCCAGCGCGAGGATGCCCAGGGGGACGTTGACCAGGAAGATCCAGCGCCAGCCGGCCACGCCGAGGATCGACGCCTGGCCGGAGAGGGCCCCGCCGATGACCGGGCCCAGCACGCTGGAGGAGCCGAACACGGCCATGAAGTAACCCTGGTACTTCGAGCGCTCCCGGGGCGGCACGATGTCGGCGATGATGGCCAGCGCCATCGACATCAGGCCGCCGGCACCGATGCCCTGGACCGCGCGGAAGGCGGCCAGGGAGTACATGGACCAGGCGAAGGTGCACAGCAGCGAGCCCAGCACGAACACGGTGATGGCGAAGAGGAAGAACGGCCGCCGGCCGTACATGTCGCTCAGCTTGCCGTAGAGCGGCGTCGCGATCGTCGAGGTGATCAGGAATGCGGTGGTCGCCCAGGCCTGCAGGTCATAGCCGTTGAGGTCGTCGGCGATGGTGCGGATCGCCGTGGACACGACGGTCTGGTCCAGCGCGGCCAGGAACATGCCCAGCAGCAGGCCGACCAGGATGGTCATGATCTGGCGGTGGGTGAACGCGCCCGATGCGTCCGGGGCGGCGGCGGCGCGCCGTTCGGTCGCCGCTGAGCGGTCGGTGGTCTGGGTCATCGGTCCTTCTCCGTGCAGGGGGAGGCGCCGCCGGCGGCGGCGCCCAGAGAGGGGAGCTGGTCGGTGAGGCCCTGCACGAAGCGGTGCAGCAGCCGGGTGAAGGTCGCGAGCTCCTCCCGGGTCCAGGAGGCGGTGATCTGGTCGAGCATCCCGTCGCGCTCCTGACGCATGGTCTCCAGCACGGCCTCGCCGGCCGGGGTGACGACCAGCCGGCTGGCCCGGCCGTCGAGTTCGTCGGCGACCCGGCGGACCAGGCCCCGCTCGACGAGCAGGGTGACGTGCCGGCTCACCGTCGAGGGGTCGGCGTGGACGAGCTCGGCGAGCGCGCCCTGGCGGAGCGGGCCGAGGCGGGTGAGCGGGAACAGCAGCACGTGGGCGGCGCGCTCCCGGGCGTCGGGGCCGGCGCCGGTGGTGACCGAGGCCTTCAGGGCATGCAGCACCCGGGACAGGTGAGCCAGCTCGTCGGACAGCGACGAGCCGTCCGCGGGACCACGGCCGGCGGGCTCGCCGACGGCGGATGCGAGGTTGGTACGGGGGGTCACGGGAACTCCGGAGGTCGACGGCGGACGCGACGCTGCGCCGGAGGAACAGTTGCACCGTACAAGCCGTTGTGCCGCACAAGCAACCAGTTGCATCGTACACAGAAGTGTGACGTGGGCAACCCGCGGCCGCCAGGTGGGACCCTGGGGAGCTGCCCCGACCGGAAGGACCCCCGCGCCCCGTGAGCACCCCGCACGACGACCTGCGGTCACGGCTGTCCGCACTCACCTTCCAGGACGAGCACCGGCTGCGTCGCCGGCTCGACGACATCCGCAAGACCAAGGACCCCGCGGCCCGCGCGCGCCAGCGTGAGCGCATCGCCGCCGACGTCGCCGCCGCCGAGGAACGGATCGCCCGGCGGCGGGCCGCCGTGCCGGTGGTCAGCTACCCGTCCGAGCTGCCGGTCAGCCAGCGGCGGGACGAGATCGCCGCGGCGATCCGCGACGCCCAGGTCGTCGTGGTGGCCGGCGAGACCGGCTCGGGGAAGACGACGCAGCTGCCGAAGATCCTGCTCGAGCTGGGCCGGGGGGTGCGGGGCCGCATCGGGCACACGCAGCCCCGTCGCATCGCCGCCCGCACGGTGGCCGAGCGGGTCGCCGAGGAGCTGGGCAGCCCGCTGGGTGAGGTCGTCGGCTGGAAGGTCCGCTTCACCGACCAGGTGGGGGACTCCACGCTGGTCAAGCTGATGACCGACGGCGTGCTCCTGGCCGAGGTGCAGCGGGACCGGCTGCTGCGCCAGTACGACACGATCGTCATCGACGAGGCCCACGAGCGCAGCCTCAACATCGACTTCCTGCTGGGCTACCTGGCCCAGCTGCTGCCGCGCCGGCCGGACCTCAAGCTGATCATCACCTCGGCGACCATCGACGTGGACCGGGTCGCCCGGCACTTCGCCACCGAGGGGCGCGAGGTCCCCGTGGTCGAGGTCAGCGGCCGCACCTACCCGGTCGAGGTCCGCTACCGCCCGGTCGTCGACCCGGAGGCGCCCGCCGGGAGCCCGGCCGCCGACCCCGACCGCGACCAGGTGAGCGCGATCGTCGACGCCGTCGACGAGCTGGTCGCCGAGGGCCCGGGCGACGTCCTGGTCTTCCTGGCCGGCGAGCGGGAGATCCGCGACACCGCCGACGCCCTCACCGAGCGGGCGTTCCCCGGCACCGAGGTGCTGCCGCTCTACTCCCGGCTGTCGGCGGCCGACCAGCACCGGGTGTTCCAGCAGCACACCGGCCGGCGGGTGGTGCTCGCGACCAACGTGGCCGAGACGTCGCTGACCGTGCCGGGCATCCGCTACGTGGTGGACCCGGGCGCCGCCCGCATCTCCCGGTACAGCCATCGCACCAAGGTGCAGCGGCTGCCCATCGAGCCGGTCAGCCAGGCGTCGGCGCGGCAGCGGGCCGGCCGGTGCGGGCGGACGAGCGACGGCATCGCCATCCGGCTCTACAGCGAGGCGGACTTCGAGTCCCGGCCGGAGTACACCGACCCGGAGATCCTGCGCACCAACCTGGCCTCGGTGCTGCTGCAGATGGCCGCCCTGGGCCTGGGTGAGGTCGCCGACTTCCCCTTCATCGACCCGCCGGACCGCCGCGCGGTCGCCGACGGCCTCGCGCTGCTGGAGGAGCTGGGGGCGCTGGCGCCGGAGGCGCAGCGACCGGGCGAGGACGCCGGGCGCCCGGCCCGCCCGGGGGCCGGTCTGACCGAGACCGGCCGGGCGCTGGCCGCGCTGCCGCTGGACCCGCGGATGGCCCGGATGGTCGTGGAGGCCGACCGCCGTGGCGTGCTGGAGGAGGTGCTGGTCATCGACGCCGGGCTGACCATCCAGGACCCGCGCGAGCGCCCGGCCGAGCACCAGCAGGCCGCCGACGAGATGCACGCCCGGTTCGCCGACGAGAACTCCGACTTCCTGAGCCTGCTCAACCTGTGGCGGTACCTCGTCGAGCAGCAGGACGCGCTCAGCGGCAACCAGTTCCGCCGCACCGTCAAGCGCGAGTTCCTGCACTACCTGCGCATCCG
>JAOPUQ010000023.1 GCA_025963425.1 Modestobacter sp.
TCCAGGTGGCCCTCGGCCTGCTGGGCGTGGCGAAGGTGATGCGCTTCGTCCCGCGCAGCGTCATGGTCGGCTTCGTCAACGCCCTCGCGATCCTGATCTTCACCGCGCAGCTGCCCCAGCTCATCGACGTGCCGTGGCCGGTCTACCCGCTGGCCGCCGTCGGCCTGGCGATCATCTTCGGCCTGCCGCGGCTCACCACCGCCGTCCCGGCGCCGCTGGTCGCGATCGTCGTGCTGACCGTGTTCACGGTGACCGTCGGCGTCTCGGTCCCGACCGTGGGCGACGAGGGCCGGCTGCCCGACAGCCTGCCGACCCTCGGCCTGCCCGACGTGCCGTTCTCCGTGGAGACGCTGACGATCATCGCGCCCTACGCCCTGGCCATCGCGCTGGTCGGGCTGATGGAGTCGCTGATGACGGCGAAGCTGGTCGACGAGATCACCGACTCCCCCAGCAGCAAGACCCGGGAGTCGGTCGGCCAGGGCATCGCCAACCTGGTCACCGGCGCCTTCGGCGGCATGGGCGGCTGCGCGATGATCGGCCAGACGATGATCAACGTGCGCTCCGGCGCCCGCACCCGGCTGTCGACGTTCCTGGCCGGGGTCTTCCTGCTGGTGCTCGTCCTCGTGCTGAGCCCGGTGGTCGCCGTCATCCCGATGGCCGCACTGGTCGCGGTCATGGTGTTCGTCGCCATCGCCACGTTCGACTGGCACAGCATCCGCACCCTGCGCCGCATGCCGCGCAGCGAGACCGCGGTGATGCTGGTGACCGTGGCCGTCGTCCTGGCCACGTCGAACCTGGCGATCGGCGTGGGCGTCGGCGTCCTGGTCGCCTGCGTGCTCTTCGCCCGCCGCGTGGCCCACCTGGTGACGGTCACCCCGACCGGGGCTCCGGACGGCACCCGTGTGTACGTCGTCTCCGGCGCGCTGTTCTTCGCCTCGACGAACGAGATGGTCGGCCGGTTCGACTACGCCGGTGACCCCGACCGGGTCGTGATCGACCTGTCCGGCGCCCATGTCTGGGACGCCTCGTCGGTCGCCGCCCTGGACGCCATCGAGCACAAGTACGCCACCCGCGGGAAGTCCGTGCAGATCGTCGGGCTCACCGACGTCAGCGGCCACTACCACCAGCGGCTGGCCGGCCGGCTGGGGGGCGGGGAGTGAACACCGCCGGGCGGATGCAGATCGGCGAGGTCGCCGAGCGGATCGGCCTGTCGCTGCGCACGATCCGCTACTACGAGGAGGTGGGCCTGGCGGTGCCGTCGGCCCGCTCCGAGGGCGGGTTCCGGCTCTACGTGGAGGCCGACGTGGAGCGGCTGCGGGTCATCATGCAGATGAAGCCGCTGGGCTTCAGCCTCGAGGAGATGCGCGAGCTGCTCGGGCTGCTCGACGCCGGCCCGGACGCCGACCACGCCCGGCTGGCCGCCTTCCGGGAGGAGGCCGCCGAGCGGGTCTCCACGCTCCGCCGGCAGCTGCGCACCGCCGAGGAGCTCGCCGCGCGCCTCGGCTGAGGGGCGCGGGTCAGATCAGCCGGAGCACCCCGCCGCCGATGGCCAGCAGCCCGGCCAGCAGGAGCACCACCGCGAAGCCCACCTGCGACCCGGTGCGGCCCTTCTCGTCGTGGTCGGCCCGGAAGATGCTGTAGGAGCCGCCCAGCAGGAAGAGACCGAGCGCGATCAGAACGCTGCCGAACGGCATGGGACTACAGAGCGCCCTTGGTCGAGGGGACGTCGGTGACCCGCGGGTCGAGCGCCACCGCGGTGCGCAGCGCCCGGGCCAGGGCCTTGAACTGCCCCTCGACGATGTGGTGGGCGTCCCGGCCGGCGTAGAGCACCCGCACGTGCAGGCTGATCCGGGCGTTGAAGGCGAAGGACTCCAGCACGTGCTTGGTCAGGCTGGTCGGGTAGTCCGGGCCGATCATCGGCGTCATGTCCGCGGGCTCGGCGTGCACGAAGTACGGGCGGCCGGACAGGTCGACGGCCGCCTGCACCAGCACCTCGTCCATCGGGATGGTGGCGTCGCCGTAGCGGGTGATGCCGCGCTTGTCGCCCAGCGCCTCGGCGAAGGCCTGGCCGAGGGCGATCGCGACGTCCTCCACGGTGTGGTGGGCGTCGATGTGCAGGTCGCCGTCGGCCCGCACGGTCAGGTCGATGCCGCTGTGCTTGGACAGCGAGGTCAGCATGTGGTCGTAGAACCCGACGCCGGTGGCGATGTCGCCCTTGCCGGTGCCGTCCAGGTCGACCTCGACGACGAGCTTGGTCTCACTGGTGGCCCGCTCGACGCGTGCGGTGCGGTGCCCTGACATGGCGGTCATGCCGGTGATCCTCCCTCAGCCCGGTCCTCGGTCACAGCCACCTCGCCCAGCGCGGTGAGAAAGGCGTCGGTCTCCTCCGGCGTCCCCGCGGTCACCCGCAGCCACCCGGGCAGCCCCACGTCGCGCACGAGCACGTCGCGGTCCAGGAGCGCCTGCCAGGCGGCCGGCGCGTCGGCGAACCGCCCGAACAGCACGAAGTTGGCGTCACTGGGCACGCTGGTCAGCCCCATCGCCGGCAGTGCGGCGACGATCCGGTCGCGCTCGGCCTTCACCGCGTCCACGGTGGCCAGCAGCTCGTCGGTGTGCGCCAGCGCGGCGCGCGCGGCGGCCTGGGTGAGGCTGGACAGGTGGTAGGGCAGCCGGACCAGCTGCAGGGCGTCGACCACCGCCGGGTCGGCGGCCAGGTAGCCCAGCCGCAGCCCCGCCATGCCGAAGGCCTTGCTCATCGTCCGGCTGACCACCAGCCGCGGCCGGCCGGGGAGCAGCGACAGCGCCGAGGGGGTGCCCGGCCGGGCGAACTCCGTGTACGCCTCGTCCACGACCAGGACGCCGCCGGTCGCCTCGTACAAGGCCGCGATGGTGTCCAGGTCGACCGCCGTGCCGGTTGGGTTGTTGGGGCTGGTCACGAACACGACGTCGGGGCGCACCTCGCGCAGCTGCGCGACAGCGGCGGCCGCGTCGATGGTGAAGTCCGCGCTGCGGTGCCCGTCGACCCAGCGGCTGCCGGTGCCGGCGCTGATGATCGGGTGCATCGAGTAGGACGGCGTGAAGCCCAGCGCCGTCCGGCCCGCTCCGCCGAAGGCCTGCAGCAGCTGCTGGAGCACCTCGTTGGAGCCGTTGGCCGCCCACACCTGGTCCGGGCGGACCGGCTCCCCGCTGGTCCGGGTCAGGTAGGTGGCCAGGTCCGCGCGCAGGTCGACGGCGTTGCGGTCGGGGTACCGGTTCAGCCCGCGGGAGGCCTGCGCCAGCGCCGTCCCCAGGTCGGCCAGCAGCGACTCCGGTAGCGGGTAGGGGTTCTCGTTGGTGTTCAGCCGGTGGGTCACCTGCAGCTGCGGTGCGCCGTAGGCGGTGCGCCCGCGCAGCTCCGGCCGCAGCGGCAGCTCCTCCATCGTCGTCATGCGCGCGACGGGGACTGCTGCCGGGCCCGGACGGCGGCGGCGTGCGCCGGCAGGTCCTCGGCGTTGGCCAGGGCGTCGATGTGCCCGGCGACCTCGGCCAGCGCCTGCTCGTCGTAGTCCACGACGTGGATGCCACGCAGGAAGGACTGCACGCTGAGCCCGCTGGAGTGCCGGGCGCAGCCGCCGGTGGGCAGCACGTGGTTGGAGCCGGCGCAGTAGTCGCCCAGCGAGACCGGCGCCCACGGGCCGACGAAGATCGCCCCGGCGTTGCGCACCCGCATCGCCACCTCGCGGGCGTCGCGGGTCTGGATCTCCAGGTGCTCGGCGGCGTAGGCGTCGACCACGGCGAGGCCGGCGTCCACGTCGTCGACCAGGACGACGCCGGACTGCCTGCCGTTGAGTGCGGTGGTGATCCGGTCGGAGTGCTTGGTGGCCGCCACCTGCCCGGGGACGAGCTCGAGGACGGCGTCGGCGAGCTCCTCGCTGGTGGTCACCAGCACCGCCCCGGCCAGCGGGTCGTGCTCCGCCTGACTGATCAGGTCCGCGGCGACGTGCACCGGGTCGGCGGTCTCGTCGGCGAGGACCGCGACCTCGGTCGGCCCGGCCTCGGAGTCGATGCCGATCAGCCCGCGCAGCAGCCGCTTGGCCGCGGTCGTGTAGACGTTGCCGGGCCCGGTGACCATGTCCACCGGCTCGCAGGAGCCCGCGCCGTAGCCGAAGACGGCAATCGCCTGGGCGCCGCCCACGGCGTAGACCTCGGTGACGCCGAGCAGCGCGCAGGCGGCCAGCACCCCGGGATCGGGCAGGCCGCCGTGGTCGCGCTGCGGCGGGCTGGCGACGGCGATCGACTGCACGCCGGCGAGCTGGGCCGGCACCACGTTCATCACGACCGAGGACAGCAGCGGGGCCAGGCCGCCGGGGACGTAGAGGCCCACCCGGCGCACCGGCACCCAGCGCTCGGTCACCCGGCCGCCACGGACCACATCGGTGGTGACGTCGGTGCGCCGCTGGTCGGCGTGCACCGTGCGGACCCGGGAGATGGCCTCCTCCAGCGCGGCGCGGACCGCCGGGTCACAGGCGGCCAGCGCGTCGTCCAGGGCCGCTTGCGGGACGGCGGGGTCGGGGACGTCGACGCCGTCGAGCCGGGCGGTGATCTCGCGGACCGCCGCTGCGCCCCGATCGCGGACGTCGTCGCAGATGGGGCGGACGACGGCCATCACCGAGTCGATGTCGGTGGCGGCCCGGGGCAGCAGGGCGGCGAGCTCGCGCGCTCCGGGCAGCGCGGACCCGCGCAGGTCGATGCGGCTGAGCACAGAGGACCTCCGAGGAACGGGTGGGGGAACACCTCAGGGTAATAGGGCCACGCACGGTCGCCCCGGGCCCGGGTACCCGGCCCGTAGGCTCCCCGACGTGGACGGCGGCGGACGTGGGTGCAGCAGCGAGATCATCCCGCTGTTCCCGCTGGAGACCCCGCTGTTCCCCGGCGTCGTCCTGCCGCTGAACATCTTCGAGCCCCGCTACCGGCGGCTGATGGCCGACCTGTCCGCGCTGCCCGCCGACAGCGGGCTGCGCCGCTTCGGCGTGGTGTCCATCCGGCAGGGCTGGGAGGTCGAGCGGGTCGCGCCCGCCGAGGCGCTGTACGACGTGGGCTGCACCGCCGTCGTGCGCGCGGTCGCAGCCCAGGCCGACGGCGGCTACCAGGTGGTGGCCGTGGGGGCCGACCGTTTCCGGTTGCTCGACGTGCTCCTGCCCGAGGACGACTCCACCGAGCCGCCCTACCTGCGCGCCGAGGTCGAGTGGCTGCACGAGGAGGAGGCCGCCGAGGAGGCCGCCGGCGACGCCGAGGGGCTGGTCGGGGCCGACGGTGTGCCCGGCACGGTGCCGCACGAGGTGGCCAGCTCGGTGGCCCGCGGCTCGCTGGAGGTGCTGACCGGCAACGTGCGCGACCTGTTCGCCCAGTACGTCGCCGAGGTCACCCGCCGGCAGGTGGGCGACGGACCGGACTTCGACGAGCTGGACCCGGCCGACGCCGACGAGGAACCGGACGTGGCGACCGAACTGCTCCGCGAGGTGACCGACGACGCCCGGGGGCTGTCCTACCTGGTCGCCTCCGCCGCCCTGCTCACCGCGGAGGACCGTCAGTCGCTGCTCGCCGAGTCCGCGACCCGCCGCCGGCTGACGATGGAGTCACGGCTGCTGCGCCGGGAACTGACGCTGCTGCGCACGGTCGGCGCGGTCCCGGTGCCGCTGCGGCAGTTCGCCACGCCGATGACCGCGAACTGACACGACCGCGCACCGAGCCGGCCGACGGGGCCCCTCGCTGGGCTCCTGACGCACCGGCGCCGAGCCACAGCCCGGGGTGACGGCGCGACCGGCGGTGAGTTGCTGGCACCGTGCGCGGGCGGCGGGGTGCCGGGGCGGTCCTACGGTCCGCCCAGCGGGAGGTCACCGTGGACCCGCCTGACCCCTGACGGGGAGTGGTCATGAGAAGACGAGTCTTCGGCGCACTGGCAGGGGTGGTGGCGCTGTCGCTGGCCGCCCCGACCGCCGCGGACGCGGCCCCGGCCGAGGCACGGTACGTGGTCATGCTGGCGAACACCGTCACGGACCCGGCCAGGGCGGCAGCCGACCAGGCACGGCGGTACGGGAGCCTGCCGCAGGCGGTGTACGGCTCCCTCAACGGCTACGCGGCGGCGATGAGCCCGGCCGAGGCAGCCGCGCTGGCCAGCGACCCAGCCGTGCAGTACGTGGCGCAGGACCGGGTCGTCCGGGCGGACGACCGCCGCGCCGCCCCCATGCCCTGCCAGCCCGAGGGGCCGGCTGCCGCGCAGTGCCTGCCGGAGAACATCGACCGGATCGACGGCGAGGCCAGCAGCACCCGGTCCGGTGACGGCCGCGGCTCGGTGGACGTGAACATCGCCGTGCTGGACGGTGGGGTGGACGGCACCCATCCCGACCTCAACGTGGCCGGCGGCGTGGACTGCACCACCGGCAGCCCGGTGGTGGCCCCCTCGGCCCTGGTGGACGTGAACGGGCACGGCACGTTCGTGGCCGGGGTGGCAGCTGCGCGGGACAACGGCTCCGGGGTGGTGGGGGTGGCGCCGGGCGCGCCCATCTGGAGCGTGAAGGTGTTCGATGACGCCGGCACCGCGACGGAGGCCTCCATCGACTGCGGCATCGACTGGGTCACCTCCACCCGGCTGGACCGCGACGAGCACAACGACATCGCGGTGGCCAACCTCAGCTTCGAGGGCTACGGCCGCGGCGATGACCAGCGGTGCGGGCTGGACGACCTCGACCCCATGCACACCGCCATCTGCCGCTCGGTGGCCCAGGGCACGATGTACGTGGCCGCGGCCGGTAACGACCGCGCCGACGTCGCCGGCGTGGTGCCGGCGGGGTACGACGAGGTGCTGACCGCGACGGCCATCAGCGACTTCGACGGCCGGCCCGGTGGGCAGGCCGCGCCGATCTGCTACGGGCTGGACGTCAGCGCGCAGGGGGCCCGGGACGACCAGCCGGCCCCGTACAGCAACTACGCAACCCAGGTCCGCGACCAGCTGCACACCGTGGCGGCGTCGGGCAGTTGCGTCACCAGCACCACCCCGCTGTCGTTCGGCTCCGGCTACGGCGTCGGCGACGGAACCAGCTTCGCCGCGCCGGCCGTCGCCGGGACAGCAGCGCTGTGCATCGACTCCGGCCGCTGCCCCGACGGAAACCCACTCGTCACCGGGGCGCGGCTGCAGGCCGACGCGGCGGCGTACGACCAGTCGGAGCCGGAGTACGGCTACCTCGGCGATCCGCTGCGCCCGTCCGGCGGCCGGTACTACGGCTATCTCGTCAACGCGGCCATGTACTGAGTCACCGGGAGCCGGGCTCAGCCCGCCGGCTGCTCCTCCGACGCGAGCGCGGGCGCCGGCTCGCCGTCCCGGTCCGCCCGCCCCAGGTCGTCCCGGGAGGTCAGCGTGCTGGCCACCAGATAGACGAGGACGGCGGCGAACGGGCCGACCGCCACCGCCGCGGTGGCCCCCAGGTGCAGGCCCGTGGTGACGGCGCCCCCGACGTCGGCCAGCTCCGCGTGACTCGGTCCCGGGGCGAGCAGCTGCCCCAGCTGCCAGGCCACCAGCGCGGCGGCGATCATGCCCGCGGCCAGCGCCACGAGCACGACCACACCGCGGTGCCGGCGCAGCAGCCAGACCGCGAGGCCGGCCAGCAGGCCCAGCCCGGCGAGGACCAGCAGGTAGACCCCGTCGTCGGCCATGAACAGCTCCGAGGACGGCGTGGCCCCGATCGGCTCCACGCCGGTGGCGGTGACCCGGAACGAGGCGCGCGGCGCCAGCCACAGCCACAGCAGGCCGACCGGCAGCCCGGCCAGCGCCAGGACGAGCACCGTCAGCACACCGCTGCGCAGGTCCTCGCGGGCGCCGTGCAGCCCGGTCCAGCGCACCGGTCGGGCAGCCGGACGCTCCAGGTACGCCTCCGTCTCGCTCACCGGAGCAGTCTTGCCTGTCCCGCTGTGCGGCCGGCGCGGACCCGTCCGGGGGTCACAGCAGGGCGACGCTGGTCGGCCCCAGCAGCGCCTTGATGTCGCCCATGAGCGCGGTGCTCGGGCGCACCCGCAGCCCCTGGTCGAGCCGCAGCACGGTCTCCCGGCCCCCGTTGAGCAGCTTCAGCTGCACCTCGGTCGTGCCCGGGTGGCTGCCCAGGACCTCACGCAGCCGCTCGACCACCGGCGGGGTGCAGCGGGCAGCCGGCATGGATACCAGCACCGGGCCGCGCGGCCCCTCGGTCAGCTCCGGGATCGAGACCTCGGAGGCGAACAGCGACGGGGTGTCGTCGCGCCGGCTGACCCGCCCCTTGACCACGACGATCTGGTCGCGGACCACCTTGTCCGACACCTGCGCCCAGGTCTTGGGGAAGAACAGCACCTCCAGGCCGGCCTCGAGGTCCTCGATCGTGGCGATCGCCCA
>JAOPUQ010000374.1 GCA_025963425.1 Modestobacter sp.
GACAAGATGATCCCGCAGGCGCACAGCGAGCGGATCGTGGAGCAGCTGGCGGACACGCAGTTCGTCGTCGTCCCGGGGGCCGGCCATCTGGTGCTGCTGGAGCGTCCCGACGAGGTGACCGCCGCGCTGTCGGCGCTGCTGCGGCGGGTCGCGGCCGAGCACGGTGCCCGCCGGTGACGCCCCGGCTCTCCGCACCCGACGTCGGCGCCGCCGCCGAGGAGGTCGCCCGGGTCGCGGCCGCGGCGCCGGACTGGGCCGCGCTGGCCGCCGTGGCGTCGTCCTGCCTCGCCTGTCCCGAGCTCGCCGCCGCCCGGCAGCACGTCGTCGTCGGCGACGTCCCGGTGGGCCGGCCGCGGTTCGTGCTGGTCGGGGAGGCGCCGGGGGCGCAGGAGGACCAGACCGGCCGCCCCTTCGTCGGCCGCTCCGGCGCGCTGCTGGACCTGCTGCTGGCCGAGGCCGGACTGGACCGGGCGCAGGCAGCGGTGCTGAACGTCGTCAAGTGCCGCCCGCCGGGCAACCGGACGCCGAAGTCCCCCGAGGTCGCCCGCTGCAGTGGCTGGCTGCGACGGCAGCTGGAGCTGCTGGACGCTCCGGTCGTCGTCGCCCTCGGCCTGTCGTCGGCGAAGTGGTTCCTCGGCCCGCGCACGGTGCTGGCGCAGGTGCGCGGCCGCGCGCACGACGTCGGCGGGCGCGCGGTGTGGGCGACCTACCATCCCTCGGCGGCCATCCGGTTCGGCCCGAACGGCGCCCCGCGGGCCGGACTGCTCGCCGACCTGACCGCGGTGGCGGCGGCGCTGTGAAGCGCGAGCACGAGCTGCCCACCGCCGCGGACACCGCGGCACTCGGCCGGGAGCTCGCCGGCCTGCTGCGCGCCGGGGATCTCGTCGTCCTCGCCGGGCCGCTGGGTGCCGGGAAGACCGCGCTGACCCAGGGCATCGGCGCCGGGCTGGGCGTGCCCGGACCGGTCACCTCCCCGACGTTCGTGCTCGCCCGGGTGCACCGGGGCGGGCGGCTGCCGCTGGTGCACGTGGACGCCTACCGGCTGGGCAGCATGGCCGACGTGGACGACCTGGACCTCGACGCGACCGCCGGGGAGGCGGTCACCGTCGTGGAGTGGGGCCACGGTCTGGTCGAGCAGCTGGCCGACGAGCACCTGGTCGTGGAGCTGGACCGGCGGGACGACGACGTCCGCACCGTCCGGCTGGTGCCCGTCGGTGGGGGCTGGGAGCAGCGGCTCGGGTGACTGACCTCAGCCGGCCAGGTCGAGGACCTCGCGCAGCATCGCGGCGAGCTCCGCGGGCTGGGACAGGAACGGCGAGTGGCCGGCGTCGAGCCGGCGCACCGTGCCGGCCCGGGCCGACATCGCCTCCTGGGCGAACACCGGGATGGCCTGGTCCTGCTCGCACACCACGTACGTGCTGGGCACCTGCGTCCAGGCAGCGCGGGTGAGCGGCTGTGTGGTGGAGCTGCGCGACTGCAGTTGCAGCCGCGCGACCGCGGCCTCGGTCAACTCCGCGGGCACGCCGTTGTAGAAGACCTCCTCCGGGCTCCCGGCCACGATGTGGGTGTCGTGCACCTCCCACCACGGCGGGGCCTGGCCGCCGACGCTGCCCAGCAGCGAGTCGCCGACGTCGAGCTGGAACGCGCACAGGTACACCAGGTGCGCCACGCCGCTGTCGGCGGTGACCGCCTCGGTGACCGGGCTGCCGCCGTAGGAGTGCGCGACGACGACCACCGGTCCCTCGATCCCGGCGAGCGCGGACCGCACCGCGGCGGCGTCGTCCGCGAGGTCGCCCAGCGCGTGCGGGTCGGTACCGGAGCTGGGCAGGTCCACGGTCACGACGTCGACATCGGTCAGCTCGTCGATGAGCGGTTGCCAGGCCCAGGAGCTGTGCCAGGCACCGTGGACGAGCAGGAGGGTGGCGGTCACGGTGTTCCTCTTCGTCGAGGGGCGGGGTGCGGGACGCAGTTGATCACGGACGGGAGCCCGCCGCACGGTCGCGGGTCGCAAGTAGATTGGCCTCTCGTGCTCGTCCTCGCCCTCGACACCGCGACCCCGACCCTCGTCGTCGGGCTCGCCCGCTGGGCTCCCGGCTCCGGGGCCGAGGTGCTGGCCGAGCGGGCCGTCGCCTCGGGCAACCGGCACGCCGAGCTGCTCACCCCGACCATCCGCGCCGTGCTGGCCGACGCCGGGCACTCGATGGGCGACCTGGACGCGGTCGTCACCGGGCTCGGCCCGGGGCCCTTCACCGGCCTGCGGGTGGGCGTGGTGACCGCGGCCGCGGTGGCCGACGCCCGCGGCCTGCCCGTCGTCGGTGTCTGCTCGCTGGACGCGATCGGCTCCGGTGCCCGCACCGTGGTGACCGACGCCCGCCGCAAGGAGCTGTACTGGGCGACCTACGCCGCCGACGACCGCCGGACCACCGGCCCGGCGGTCGACCGGCCCGAGGACGTGGTCCGCACGCCGCCGCTGGTCGGCGATGCGGTGGCCGGCTCCCAACGACTCGGCGTCCCGGTCACCGCCGCCGAGGTGACGACGGCCGGGTTGCTGCGCGCCGCCGCCCCCCAGCTCGGCGCCCCGGCGACCGCCGGCCCGCTCGAGCCGCTGTACCTGCGTCGTCCCGACGCCGTCCCGCCTGCCCTGCGCAAGGCGGTGAGCCAGCCGTGAGCGCGACGCTGCGCGACATGACCCGCGCCGACCTCCCTGCCGTGCTCGCGATGGAGGAGGAGCTCTTCGCCCCGGACACCTGGACGTCGGCGATGTACCGCGACGAGCTGGCCCGCACCGACACCCGGCACTACCTGGTCGCCGAGGACGACGCCGGCACCGTGGTCGGCTACGCCGGGCTGATCGCCTACCCCGAGGAGGCGCACATCGCGACCATCGGCGTCACCGCCGCTGCCCAGGGGCAGGGCATCGGCGCGCTCCTGCTGGACACCCTGCTGGCCGAGGCCGACACCCGCAGCCAGGTCGTGCTGCTCGAGGTCCGGGCGGACAACGAGGTCGCGCAGGGGCTCTACCGCCGGCGCGGGTTCACCGAGATCGGCCGGCGGCGGGGCTACTACCAGCCCAGCGGCACCGACGCCGTGGTGATGAGCCGGGAGCTGGCGCATGGCTGACCAGCCGTTGGTCCTGGGGTTCGAGACCTCCTGCGACGAGACCGGGGTGGGTCTGGTGCGTGGGCAGACCCTGCTGTCCGATGCCCTGGCCACGTCCATGGCCGAGCACGAGCGCTTCGGCGGCGTCGTTCCCGAGATCGCCTCGCGCGCGCACCTGGAGGCGATGGTCCCCACGGTCCACCGCGCGCTGTCCGAGGCCGGGGTGACCGCCGGCGACGTCGACGCCATCGCAGTGACCTCCGGGCCCGGCCTGACGGGCGCGCTGCTGGTCGGCGTCGCCGCGGCCAAGGCCTACGCGCTGGCGCTGGACGTGCCGCTGTACGGGGTCAACCACCTCGCCGCGCACGTCGCCGTGGACGAGCTGGAGCACGGCCGGCTGGCCGAGCCGACCATCGCGATGCTGGTCTCCGGCGGGCACAGCTCGCTGCTGCTGGTGCCCGACCTGACGCGGGACGTGCAGCCGCTGGGCCAGACCATCGACGACGCGGCGGGGGAGGCCTTCGACAAGGTCGCCCGGGTGCTCGGGCTGCCGTTCCCCGGCGGCCCACCCATCGACCGGGCCGCCCGCGAGGGGGACCCGGCGTCCATCGCCTTCCCGCGGGGGCTCACCGGCCCGCGCGACGCCTTCTACGACTTCTCCTTCTCCGGGCTGAAGACGGCGGTCGCCCGCTGGGTGGAGGCGCGCGAGCGGGCCGGTGAGCCGGTCCCGGTCGCCGACGTCGCGGCGGCGTTCCAGGAGGCGGTGGTCGACGTGCTCACCGCAAAGGCGGTGCGCGCCTGCCGCGACCACGGGGTCGACCACCTGGTGATCGGCGGCGGGGTGGCGGCCAATTCCCGGCTGCGCGCGCTGGCCGCCGAGCGCTGTGCCGCGGCCGGGATCGTGCTGCGCACGCCCAGTCCGCGGCTGTGCACCGACAACGGGGCGATGGTCGCCGCCCTCGGCTCCCGGCTGGTCGAGGCCGGCGTCGCGCCGTCAGCGGTCGACCTGGGCGCGGACAGCTCGTTGCCGATCGACGTCGTCAGCCGGTAGCGCTCGGTCCGGTGACCGGCGGGCCGCAGACCAGCACGGTGGGGGCTCCGGCCACCCGGGTGACGACGACGACCGCCGTCCCGCTGCCGGGCCCGCGCAGCTGGCGGGCCAGCGTCTCCGGCTCGATCGGCGAGCCCCGCTTCTTCACCACGACCCGCCCGACGTCCCGCCCGCGCAGCAGCGCCTTCAGCTTCTTGAGGTTGAACGGCAGGACATCGGTCACCGGGTAGCTGCTGACCCAGGGCGACTCGGCAGGTGAGTCGCTGGTCAGGTAGGCGATCGTCGGGTCGACCAGCGTCGCGCCGAGGTCGGCGGCCACCACCGACACCAGCCCGGAGCGGATGACCGCCGGGTCGGGCTCGTGCAGCCAGCCACGCACCGGGGCCACCGGTGCCGGCCCGGGGTCGTCGGCGGCGGTCAGCTCGACCACCGCCTCGCCGCGCACCAGCGTCGCCCGCCGCCGGGTGGTCGACAGCCCGCGGCCCCACAGCAGCGCCTCGACGATCGAGCCGCCGACCGACACCCACTCCGCCTCCACACCGGCCGGCTGGCGGTCGTGGTCCAGCCCCGGCGCCACCTTGACCACGCACCGGGGAACCCGGTCCAGCAGCGCCAGCACCGTCGGCCACGGTGGGGACCAGCGGTCGGGGTCCAGCAGCCGCCGTCCGCCGGCCCGTCGTGCCGGGTCCAGGACGGCGGCCGCACAGCCGGCCACCCGCCCCTCCGTGGCGGCCGCGACCAGGTCCACGACGTCGGCGACGACCACCTGGACCCGGTCGCCGACGCCGACGGCGGCGGCGTTGGCAGCGGTGAGCTCGCGGGCCACCGGGTCGCG
>JAOPUQ010000059.1 GCA_025963425.1 Modestobacter sp.
GCGGCCTGCTGGAGGACGAGGAGATCACCGCCGACCACCGGGTGATCGCCTACGACCTGCCGCGGCACGGCAAGTCCGACCCACCGGAGAACACGGAGTGGTGGAAGGAGGAGTACCGGCTCACCGCCGACCACTACACGAAGTTCATCGTCGCCCTGTGCGACGAGTTGGAGCTGGAGCAGCCGATCGTCATGGGGTCGTCCTTCGGCGGGAACGTGGCCCTGCAACTGGCGCTGCGCTACCCGGACCGCTTCCGGGCCGTGATCCCCGTCGAGGGTGCCGACTACTCCCCCGGCTTCTACCTGGACTGGTGGCAGCACCCGCACGCGAACGCAGCGCAGGTGTGCGCCAGCGGCGTCTGGGACCTGATGGCCCCGCAGTCCCCGGACGCCGACCGCTGGAAGACCTGGTTCTACTACACCCAGGGCTCCGAGTCGTTCAAGGGCGACCTGTACTTCTACTCGGTCGACCACGATCTGCGGGACAAGCTCGACCAGATCGACGGGGACCGGTGCCCGGTGGTCATGCTCACCGGGAGCTACGACTACCTGACGACCCCGGACGACGGTCGCCGGACCGCCGGGAAGATCAAGAACGCCGAGTTCATCGAGATGACGGACATCGGCCATTTCCCGATGAGCGAGAACCACGAGGTCTTCCGCCGGTACCTGCTCGAGGCGCTCGACAAGATAGGCACACGCGCCGCCACGGCAGACGCCTCCGCGTAGCGCGATTGCAGGTGCTGCGCCGGGCACTGCAGATCGCCTCCTGGTTGCACCGCCGCGGAATGCCGACATCGGGAGCGACCTCCCGTTTCCCTACCGCACTACCGGACCGGTGACGTGGCCGTGACGGCCCGGCGTTGCACTGAGCGGGCAATCGAGAGCGCCGCTTCCGGACACGTGAGCTGTCGGCCGTCCACTCGCGGAGCAGACCTGTGGCCCGAGCACCGTGACCCGCAGGTTGCCGGCTCCCTGGCGGTGGTCGGGCATGGCTGCCTCGCAGTCTCGAGGGAGACCGAAGGAGCACAGCGTGGTGACGTTGGATCGTTTCAGCCTGCCCGGGAACCTGACGGACCTCGATGAGCCTCTTGCCCAGGCGTGGTCGGATTCGATCTCGAATCGCCTCGACAATGAGGTTGCTGCACTCGTTCTGGGCCACCCGGGTCTGCAGCCGCAGTTCTACAATCCTGCAAAACTCGACGTGACCGGGTCTCCTGCGCCGATCAGCTGGCCGGCCTTTCCCAACATCATCGAGATCAACTTCGGTGACGATCCGCAGCGCATGTTCGAAGAAGGTGAACGACGCGACAACCAGGACGAGTACCTGGAGTGGGCCACGACACGGGAGAACGGGAAGATCACCCGAGTGACGTTCACGTGCGAGGGGCCCGAGTACTGGGACTTCATTGCACAGGCCGATCCCGACCTGCTCGTCTCACTGTACGGCCGGCTCGTCGGGCACTCCGTCCCCAGAAAGGACGTGCTGACCCCGGGCGGCACGTACATCCGGAGAAACCGGTGGAACATGCAGCACGCCGTGCATCTGGTGCAGCCCAACAACACCCTGAGCGCGGAGATCAACATAGCCGCGCAGGCGACGCTGCTGCGCCGGCACGATGGCCACGACCCCGTCACGGACCCGAGCGAGTTGATCGAGTGCTCCAGGTTCGGTGTCGAGGAGCGTCACAGCGATCCCCACATCGGTGACATCGTCAACCAGCAGGCCCGTGCCGGATGCTCGGTGACCCTGGAGGACCCGATCGCGCTCTATCTGGAGGCGCTACCGGATCCCGCGGACCTCGGCATACGCAAGCCGGACGGCACGGCCGCCGGAGAGGACTGCTGGAGGCTCGAACGGGGGGACCAGAACCACATCCTGCGAGCAGTCTTCGAGGTGCCTGCCGGCGAGACGGCGAACGGCGCGCCATTCGCCGTCGGAGACATGACGATCGAAGGCGACCCGATCGAGTTCGGTGGGCAGATCGTGAAGGCGGGGCTCCGCGTCAAGCTGACCGGTCTCATCGGTAAGAGCGGGGTGTTCCACAACCCGAGTTTTCCGTGCCCGGGCCTACCGCTCAGCGCAATGGGTCCTGGCCCCTCGTCGAGGCGGGCCTGACGGATGGTGGTCGAAGAGCGCCTCGAGCTCTCCGACATACAAGGCGCCATCCTGCCAGGTTTCAAGAAGGATCACGCTGCCATCATCTCCCTCCGGATAGACGACGTTGCAGGTTGCAAGACCTGGCTGAGAGCGCGCGCCCCAGAGGTGGCCAGGGCCGATGAAGTGCTGGCCTTCAATCGCCTGTTCAAGCAGATACGAATGCGGCGCGGGGGCGAGGCGCTCGGACCCAAGGCGGTGTGGACCAGCATCAGTTTCTCGGCGGATGGGCTGTCCCTGTTGCGGAGTCGGCAGGAGATCGAGGCTGCATTCGAGGACGCCTTCTTCGACGGAATGTTCCAGAGCGCGCTCGGAGACCCACCCCCCTCCCGGTGGGCGACGGGCGGCACCCCCGACGGAGTGCCGCACATCCTGGTCGTCGTTGCTGCGGACGATCCCACCCACCTTGCCGCCGCAGTGGCCCGGCTGGACGCGACCATCGCCGAGACCGTCACGGGCGGCAAGCCCGCCCTGCGATCCATGGACACGCCTCAGCTGGGGGCGACGTTGACCGGTGCGCTCCAGGGCCACGAGCATTTCGGTTTCAAGGACGGCATCTCGCAACCCGCGATCCGCGGCGTGGCGTCCGAGGATCCGCAGGACTTCGTCGACGCGCGACGGCTGGCGACGGACGACGCGAACTACGAGCTGTTCGCCGAGCCGGGACGTCCGCTGGTGTGGCCGGGGCAGTTCCTCATCGGGTACAACCGTCAAGATCGATCGGACTTCCTGAAGCCGTTCACACCGTTCGAACCCAAGGTTCCGTGGCAGCGGAACGGCTCATATCTCGTCTATCGCCGATTGCAGCAGAAGGTGCACGCCTTCTGGAGATTCTGCACCGACGGAGCCCGGGTGTTCAGCGAACAGACCGGCCGCGAGGTGACACCCGAGGCATTCGCGTCCCGGCTGGTCGGTCGCTGGCCGTCCGGTGCCCCACTCGTCCGGGCGCCGGCTGCCGACGATCCGGATCTGGCGGCGGACAACGACGTGAACAACGACTTCCTGTTCTCCGATGCGACGCCCACCGCGACACTGGTCGACGGCACCGTCCCGAGCAGTGGCCTCCCGCGGGCGCGCCCCGACCCGAACGGGCACCTCTGCCCCTTCGTCGCGCACATCCGGAAGGTCAATCCGCGGGACGATCCGACGGACACGGGCGGTCCTCGCCAGACGAGGACCCGCCTGACGCTGCGTCGAGGGATCCCTTACGGACCCGCCAAGGACCCGGCGCGGCTCCTGGAGGACGACGGCGTGGATCGAGGCCTGCTGTTCATGTCCTACCAGGGCTCGATCCAGAACCAGTTCGAGTTCGTGGTGAAGACGTGGGTCAACCTCCCGAACTCACCACACGACAGCGATCCCCCGACCGGACAGGACCCGCTCATCGGGCAGGGCAGCGCACCCCGCTTCGTTCGGCTGCCGCACGACCCGGATGCGGCCGACGAGAAGTTCACCCTGCCCGACGAAACCTGGGTCGTCATGACGGGCGGGGGGTACTTCTTCACGCCGCCGGTCTCTGCCTTGTCCGGAGCGCTTGCGGAATGAGCCCCCCGGCCGAGGACCCGACGCGGAACGGCCGGCCGTGTGCCGGCCCCACTCCGGGAGGAGCCATGGCAACGCCACTCGAAGCCGTTCCCTGGATCCACGGAGCGCCGAACTGTCGGCACAGCACCGACCCGCTGATCCAGGTGCACCAGTTCGACGAGGACACCTTCATCCTGCGGTTGAGCAAGTGCTTCAGCTTCGAAGGCAACTTCATCTACCTTCTCTTCGGCGATGCACGAGCCATCATGTTCGACACGGGGGCCCGGCCCGATTCCGGTACGAAAGATTCGGTGCTCCCGATTCGCAGCACTGTCGACACGATCGTCACGCACTGGCTGGGCGGCCGCGGCCTCGACGCGATCGACCTCGTCGTCGCCCACACACACAGCCACGGCGATCACGTCTCCTGGGACCAGCAGTTCGGGGGCAGGCCCCGGACGACGGTGGTGAAGCCGACGCTGTCCGGGGTGACGAGCTTCTTTCACCTCCCGAACTGGCCGGACGGCCAGGCCGGCCTCGATCTGGGTGGGCGGAACCTGACCGTGCTCCCGATTCCGGGCCACGAGACCTCCCACATCGCCACCTACGATCCGCGGACGAAGTCACTGCTGACCGGCGACATGCTCTATCCCGGCCAGCTGACCGTGCAGGACTGGCCCGCCTACCGGCGGAGCGCCGCTCGGCTGGCGAGCTTCGCCGAGGGGCACGACGTGTCTCGCGTGCTCGGCAGCCACATCGAGATGACGAACGAGCCGCGTGCGGCCTACCCGGTCGGGACGACCTTTCAGCCGGACGAGCATCCGCTGCCACTGGAAGCGGCTCACATCACCGAACTGCATGCCGCCTGTGAGGCGATGGGAAACGATCCGCACGTCGACGTTCTCGACGACTTCATCATCCGGCCGCTCAACTGAAGGACGGCGCGACCACCGGAGAGCCGTCGTGCGCCGGTACGAAGGCCCCGCAGACCGGGACACCACACCCCTCCGACCCGTGACCGTCCGTGACGATCGGATCGCTGCTGCAGGCCGCCCCGGGGCGCGCCCGGCCATGACGATTCCTGCGCGCCTGCCCGGGCGCCGGAAGCGCCCCCTTCGCCGTGAGCTGAGACAACGTGACGATGGCCGGGACTCCGGCCGACCGAGCCCAGCCCCGGCAGTCAGGGGGTGCAGGTCACTTGCTCGGCCATAGCCAGGACGTCCTCTCGGGAGAGGGTGTCCGGCGCCTGGAACAGGAACAGCGGACCGTCGGCGAACTGGGCGCCGAGGTACCACGTGCGCCGGTCATCGCCCTGGTCCGCGAAGTGGTCGGCCACCGGGACGAGTGCGGCCGGCAGTCCGTTGACCGTCACCGGCTCCACCGGGTTGCCGTCCGCCATTCCCTCGAGGACGTCGTCGGCCCGCCTTGGAGTATCCGACGACAGCGCTCGGCGCTCCTCCCCCAGGTCCTCGCCAGGACCGCTTCCCCACCGTCCTAGCCTCTGCCACGCTTTTCGGGGCAAGCGGAGTGAGGGGAGTAGGCGTATGCCAGGGTACGTGGTACCTCCAGGAGTCGGACGATCGTTCGGGCCCGGCATCAACGTCAAGATCGAATATGAAGCGAGTTCGAGCTTCGCGGCGTGGGAGAGTTTGTTGCCGCCGGCCTGGCAGGGTCCGCCTCCGCACATTCATCACGCCTACGACGAAGCCTTCTACGTGGTAAATGGAGCCGTCACGTTCTCCCTGGACGGCGTAGAGCAGGTCTGTCCCGCTGGCTCCGTAGCCTTCGCCGCACGCGGAACTACCCACGGCTTTGCCAACCTCGGCGTCGAGCCGGCCAAGCTCCTGGTCATCGTGACGCCTGGCGCCATTCGCCTGGTCGAGGAGCTGTTCGACCTGGGGCGGAACGGGCAGCCGGACCCGGACGCAGTGACCGCGCTGTTTGCTCAGTACGACAGCGAGGTTGCTACTGGGGTCGGACCCAGCGACTGGGGCATCCTTCGATAAGGACGAGATCTTCCAGGTCTTCAGGGGAGCGATCCAGCTCCGTCATACCCCTAAAGCACGCGTCTGTTGGAGCGCTGCGCTCCTCTGAGGAGCAGATCTGGGCAAGCGCCCAGGTGGTGGGCCCCGTGGGGATCGAACCCACAACCCGCGGATTAAAGCGGCCCACTATGGGACACCAGTCCGACTTATCGGTGCCGCAGCGAGCCGAAGTGCGCCTCCACCTCGGCCCCCAGGAACGCCCCGCCGTCCAGCCGGAGGCCCGCACCCCCCGGGTGACCGGTAGGCGGTGATCCGGCCGGTGTCCGGGCGGAAGCCGTTGGCCGGGTCCTCGGTGGTGATCCGGCACTGCAGCGCCGCGCCGCGCCGCGCAGCACGATCGAGTCCTGCGACAGGCCCAGGTCGGCGAGGGTCTCCCCCGCCGCGATGCGCAGCTGCGACTGCACCAGATCGACGTCGGTCACCTCCTCTGTGACTGTGTGCTCCACCTGGATGCGCGGGTTCATCTCGATGAACACGTGCCGGCCCTCGCGGTCGAGGAGGAACTCGACCGTGCCGGCGTTGACGTAGCCGATCGCCCGGGCGAAGGCGACCGCGTCGGCGCAGATCCGCTCCCGCAACGCTCGCTCCAGGTTCGGGGCCGGGGCCAGCTCGACCACTTTCTGGTGGCGGCGCTGCATCGAGCAGTCGCGCTCGAACAGGTGCACCACGTTGCCGGCCCCGTCGGCGAGGATCTGCACCTCGATGTGCCGCGGCTCCACCACGGCCTGTTCGACGAAGACGGTGGCGTCCCCGAACGCGGCCTCGGCCTCGCGCATCGCCGCCTGCACCGCGGCGGACAGGTCGGCCGGTTCCTCCACCCGCCGCATGCCGCGCCCGCCGCCGCCGGCGACGGCCTTTACGAACACCGGGAACGCCATGTCGGCGGTGGAGGCCAGGACGGTGTCCAGGTCGTCGCTCGGCTCGGTGGAGGCCAGCACCGGCAGCCCGGCGTCCCGCGCGGCTGCGATCGCCCGCGCCTTGTTGCCGGTCAATTCCAGCACCGACGCCGGCGGGCCGACGAAGGTGATGCCCGCCCGCTCGCCGGCCGCTGCGAGCTCCGGGTTTTCCGACGGGAACCCGTAGCCCGGGTACACCGCGTCGGCCCCGGCACGTTGCGCGGCTTGAACGATCGCGGCGACATCCAGATAGGTCCGCACCGGGTGCCCGGGTTCACCGATCTCGTAGCTCTCGTCCGCCTTCAGCCGGTGCACAGAGTTGCGGTCCTCGCACGGGAACACCGCAACCGTGCCGGCCCCCAGCTCGTACGCCGCGCGGAACGCCCGGACAGCGATCTCACCCCCGATTGGCCACCAGGACCTTGGCAAACATGTTCAACCCCCACAGTCGTCATCGTTCGTTGTCGCCGCCCCTGCGGTGCAACAACGGGAAGGTGCTGAACCAAGCGGGGCCTGCTAGAGAGGCGGCCGACGGTCAGCTCAGAAGGTCTCGACCAAGGCACGGTCGGCGAGCTCGGGCCGCTACCCCGCGGCGGCGGGGTAGCGGCCCGAGCCGCGGCGGGTCAGTGGATGTGCGAGCCGCCGTTGACGTCGTACGTGACGCCGGTGATGTAGCCGGTCTCCTCGCGGCACAGGTAGGTGATGAGGTCGGCGACGTCGGCGACGTTGCCGTTGCGGCCGACGGGAATGCCGGCGACGAGCTGGGTCTTGCGCTCGCCCTCCAGGGCGCCGCCGGTGATGTCGGTGTCGATCAGCCCGG
>JAOPUQ010000065.1 GCA_025963425.1 Modestobacter sp.
CTCCGCGCAGCTAGCCCTCGGCCGCGCGCTGCGCCGGCAGGGCGACGGCCGCGGGGCCGACGAGCACCTGACCCAGGCACTGGCCTTGTCGACGGAGCACGGCCTGCCGCGGGTGCGCCGGGCCGCGCTGCGCGAGCTGTGCACGCTGCACGCCGAACTGGACGACGCCGCCCGCGCACTCCCCTACCTGCAGGCCTACCTGGCCGACGAGCTGGACCGGGTCGACGAACGGCGCACCCGCTGGGTCGAGCTGTTCGGACGCCGCAAGAGCCTGCTGGAGACCGAGCGGGCCGCCGGGCAGCTGCGCCGGCAGGCCTACGAGGACCCGCTGACCCACCTGCCCAACCGCCGGTACGCCGAGGCCCGGCTGGACGGCCTGCTGACCTCCGGCAAGATCCCCGCCCTGGCCGTCGTGGACATCGACCGGTTCAAGTCGATCAACGACGCCGCCGGCCACCCCGGCGGGGACGCGGTGCTCCGCGCGGTGGGGCAGCTGCTCGTCGACGGCTGCCGGGATACCGACGAGGTGTGCCGCTGGGCCGGCGACGAGTTCGTCATCCTGCTGCCCGACACCACCGCCGAGCAGGCCGAACGGGCGATGGAGCGCATCCGCCGCTCGATCGCCAGCTACGGCTGGTCCGCCCTCGGCGTCGAGGTGCCGGTCACGATCAGCGTGGGCATCGCCTCGGCGGCCCGCGGCGACGACCGGCGCACGCTGTTCGCCGCGGCCGACGGCGTCCTCTACGAGGCCAAGCGGGGCGGCCGGGACCGCGTCGTCCGGTTGTCCGGGGTGACCCAGACCCGCGCCGCGGACTCTCCCGCGGCCGACGAGACGACCGTCATCGACGGGGAGCTCGTGACCGCCGGGAACGGCGCGGACACGGTCGTCGCCGAGGTCCCGGACGCCGCCGTGGCGACGGTTAGGGTCGGCGACGTGAGCGCTCACCCGCTGGACGACGCACCCGACGAGCGGCCGGAGAACGACCCCGCCGACGACGCCGGCGGCTTCGCGCCGCTGCTGGTCGAGCCGCCGATCGAGGAGCCGGTGCGGCGCAGCCCGCTGGACGAGCTGTTCGGCCCGCCGCGTTCGGCCGGCCGGGCCGTCGGCCCCACGGTGGTGCCCCCGATCGCGCCCGCGCAGCCCAGCGCCCCGGTGGCCGCGCCGGTGACGACGCCGGCCGCCACCCCGGTCCCGACCCCGGTCGCCACACCCGCGGCCACCCCGGTTCCGCTGGAGCCCGCCGCCACCCTCGGCCCCGACGTCATCTGGGGCACCGGCCGCAGCACCGAGCAGGTGCTCGCCCTGGTCCGCGAGGCGCGCCGGGAGTTCCCCGACCGGCCCGCCGTCGTCGTCCGCGCCAGCGCGGAGACCCTGGTCGCCCTGGCCAGTGAGCACGACGCGTACACGACGATGGACGCCGCGGCGATGTCCGCCGCCGTCGGCCCGCTGCCCGAGCCGATCGGCCGGGTCGGCGTGCTGTGCGCCAGCAGCGGGGACACCCCGATCGCGGCCGAGGCCGCGTTCGTCGCCCGGGTCACCGGCACCGAGGTCGTCCGCGTCGACGACGTGGGCGGCAGCCGGATCCGGCCGCTGCTCACCGACCGGTCGCTGCTCACCGAGGTCGACTGCCTGCTCGTCGTCGCGGGGCTGGACGCCGCGCTGGCCAGCGTGGTCAGCGGGCTCACCGACGTGCCGATCGTCGCCGTCCCCACCTCCACCGGGCAGGGCAACGTCTTCGGCGGCTTCGGCGCGCTGCTGACGATGCTCAACTCCGCCGCGCCCGGCGTGGTGGTCAGCAACATCGACAACGGCTGGTCGGCCGGCGTGTTCGCCGCGCGCATCGCGCGCAGGACCGCGCGCTAACTCTGCGATCCTCCGGATCGCACCGCGGCCGATGGCCGTCCCGTCCTGCCCTGAGCCGTTTCGTGGGGCTGACGTCGGAAGGCCTCCGGCCTCTGCGACCTCATCCACTGCGGACCCCGGACCGCGGGTCCGTATCCGTGCCCGGCTTCGCCACCCGGTGCAGGCCGGCCGGTCCGGCATGATCGGCCGGTGACGATCGGCTGGTTGGACCTCGCGGCCGGGGCGAGCGGCGACATGTTGCTCGGCGCGCTGGTCGACGTCGGAGTCCCGCTCGACGTCCTGGGTGCGGCCGTGGCAGCGCTGCCGGTCGAGCCGGTGACGCTCACCGCCGAGGCGGTCACCCGGCACGGGCTGGGCGCCACCCGGGTGCACGTGCACGCCCCGCCCAGCGACGTCCACCGCACCTGGTCCGACGTCCGGGCCCTGCTCGCCGCAGCGGCGTTGCCGGCGCCGGTGCGCGACGGCGCGCTCGCGGTCTTCGAGCGGCTGGCGGTCGCCGAGGGCCGGGTGCACCGGGTCCCGGCCGAGGACGTGCACTTCCACGAGGTCGGCGCACTGGACGCCCTCGCCGACGTGGTCGGGGTGGTGGCCGGCCTCGAGCACCTGGCCCTGGACCGGCTCACCGCCTCCCCCGTCGCGCTGGGCAGTGGATCGGCCCGCGGCGCGCACGGCGTGGTGCCGGTCCCCGGGCCCGCAGTGCTCGAACTGCTCGCCGGCGTCCCCGTGCTCGCCGGGCCGGTGCCCGCGGAGGCCTGCACCCCGACCGGCGCCGCCCTCCTCGCCGCCCGGGTGCAGGAGTGGACGACGCTGCCGCCGATGCGGGTACTGCGGGTCGGCAGCGGCGCCGGCGGTCGCGACCCGGTGCAGCTGCCCAACCTGGTGCGCCTGGTGCTCGGGGAGCCCGTCGTCCCGGCCGGTGCGGCCGACAGCCTGCTCCTCGAGACCAACGTCGACGACCTGGACCCGCGGCTGTGGCCCGGCGTGCTCACCGAGCTGCTGGCCGCCGGGGCCGCCGATGCATGGCTGACCCCGATCCTGATGAAGAAGGGCCGGCCCGCCCACACCCTGTCGGTGCTGTGCTCCGCGCCGGCGGCCGACGCCGTCCAGGCGGTGGTGTTCGCCGCGACGTCGACGATCGGGCTGCGCGCGCAGCCCGTGCGCAAGGTGGCGCTCGACCGCGGGCAGGACACCGTCGACGTGCTCGGCGGGCGGGTCGGGGTGAAAGTGGCCCGCTCCGCCGGCGAGGTGGTCAACGTCAGCGTCGAGTTCGACGACGTCGCCGCGCTGGCCGGCGCGCTCGGGCTGCCGGTCAAGGAGGTGCTGCGGGCCGCGACCAGCGCGGCGCACGCAGCACACCCGACCGCATCGACTACGCTGCTCCCCCGAGAAGGGGAGTAGCCCCCCGACCGCTGGTCGACATGCTGGCGCTCGCGCGCCCGGTCAGCGGGCCTGTGCCCCGGCGCAGGTGGGCGAGACCTTCGGCCCTGCAGTCCACCCGTTGGTGCGCTGCCGGTCGGAGGCCGCCTGTGCACCCGCCGGAGCGCGTACAGAGAAGAGTCCTCGTGGTCGTGTCGGTCGTGCTGGCCGCATTCGTACTGATCCTGCCCGTCGAGCTGCCGGACAAGACGCTGTTCGCCACCCTCGTGCTGGCCACCCGCTTCGCCCCGCTGCCGGTGTTCGTCGGTGTGGGGCTGGCCTTCGGCCTGCAGGTGGCCATCGCGGTCACCGCCGGCAGCCTGCTGTCCCTGCTGCCCGACGCCCTGGTCAGCGGCGTGGTGGCGGCGCTCTTCCTGATCGGCGCGGTGCTCCTGTGGCGCGAGGCCCGAAAGGGCGCGGAGGACGCGGAGGCGGCCGCCCAGGTCCGGGAGCAGACCTCGTTCCTGCGCGCGGCCGCGATCTCCTTCGGCGTGCTGTTCGCGGCCGAGTGGGGCGACCTCTCCCAGCTGGCGACCGCCGGGCTCGCCGCGCGCTTCGCCGATCCGGTGTCGGTGTTCGTCGGCGCCTGGGCCGCGCTGCTGGTCATCTCCGGCCTGGCCGCCTTCCTGGGCCGCAAGCTCGCCGACCGGCTGCCGGTCGCGCTGCTGCACCGGGTCGCCGCCGGCCTGTTCGCCGTCTTCGCCGTCATCGCCGTGGTGGAGACCGTCCGTACCGTGACCGGCTGACCCCTAGGGGGCAGATGCGGGCTGCCCCCTCAAGACGGGACGGCGTGCAGCCGACGTCCACAGCAGGGCCGAGAGCCGGCCTGCTGGACGGGAGTGGTCATGGACGCGGTGCGCGTGGAGAGGTCACAGGATCTGCTGGTGCAGACGGCGGCGGTCGTCGCCGCCCAGCACGAGTTCGCCGCACGGCTGCGCCGCCGGATCATGCCCGACCCGCTGACCGGGCTGCCGGTGCGCAGCCTGCTGGTCGAGCGCCTCGAGCTCTCCCTCGCCGCGGCCGGCCCGGACACCGGGCGGCTGGCCGTCGTCTGCTGCGACGTCGACGGGATCGCCGCGCTGGACCACGCGCACGGCCCCACCGTCGCCGACTCCGCCCGCACCGAGGCGGCCGGCCGGCTGGTGTCCGCCGTCCGGCAGGGCGACCTCGTCGCCCGCATCGGCACCCAGACCTTCGTGCTGCTGTGCCCCGGCATCACCGCGGTGGACGACGCCGGCAGCATCGCCGCGCGCGTGGCCACCGCCTTCGACGCACCGCTGCGCCCGTCGCCGGACGTGGTCGCCCCCGTGCGGATCAGCGTGGGGATCGCGCTGTCCGGGCGGGACTCCACCCCCGAGACGCTGCTCGCCGCCGCCGACCGCGCGATGGCCGGCGTCCGGCTCGAACGCCACGGCGCCGGCCGGCAGGCCTGAGCCGCCTCAGCGCAGCGTCGGGATCCATCCGGCCAGCGCGGCCCCCAGCTCGTCCGGGGCGTCCTCGGGCACGAAGTGCGACGCCGGCACGGTGACCTCGGTCAGCGCCGGCCAGCGCCGGACCACAGTCCGCTGGCGCCCGACCAGGATCGAGCCCGGCTCGGCGTTGACGAACAGCTTGGGCACGTCACTGGTGGCCAGCCACCGGCCGTAGTGGTCGACGACGTCGTGCATGTCCGGCGGCACGTGCTCGATCGGGATCTGCCGCGGCCACTCCAGCGTCGGCCACCGGTCGGCGCGCTCGCGGAAGGGCGCCCGGTAGCGCTCGTGCGCCTCCGGCGACAGCCCGCGCAGCACCGACGCCGGCAGCACCTTCTCCACGAAGGCGTTGCCGTCCAGCACGACCTCCTCGCCGCGCGTCCCGCGCATCGTCTGGAAGATCCGCTTGGCCGCCCGCGGCCAGTCGGCCCAGATGAGTGGGCTGACGATCGCCTCGGTGAAGGCGAGGCCGCGGACGGCGTCCGGATGGCGTGACGCCCAGTCGAAGCCCAGCCCCGAGCCCCAGTCGTGCAGCACGAAGGTGACCCGCTCGGTCACCCCGACCTCGCGGAGGAACTCGGCGAGGAAGTGCGCGTGCGTGGCGAAGGAGTACGTGCCGGGCCGCGGCTCGGGCAGCTTGCTGGACTCCCCCATGCCGATCAGGTCCGGGGCGATGCAGCGGCCGAGGTGCCGCACGTGCGGGATGACGTTGCGCCACAGGTAGGACGACGTCGGGTTGCCGTGCAGGAAGACGATCGGGTCACCCTCCCCGGTGTCGACGTAGGCCATCTCCTGCTCCCCCTGCCCCGGGATGCTCAGCCGGACCCTCGACCGCGGGTAGGGGTCGGCGGCGGGCACGGGCGGTCGGGCGTCGTCGGGCATCCCCCGATGCTGTCAGCGCGACCCGTAACCCGCCGTCCGACCCCCTGTTCCGCAGAAATGGCCAGTTCTGCGGAACGGGGGAACGGGCTTGACCCTGACGCAACGTCAGGCTGTGTGCTCGGCCGTGTCCACGACAGCGGAGGGGCGATGAGCTGGACGGTGGGAGAGCTGGCCCGGCTGGCCGGTGTCACGGTGCGCACGCTGCACCACTACGACCGGATCGGCCTGGTCCAGCCCAGTGACCGCACGGCGTCGGGCTACCGCAGCTACGGCGTGCGGGACCTGGACCGGCTGCAGCAGGTGCTGGTCTACCGCGAGCTCGGCTTCCCCCTCGAGGAGGTCGCGACCCTGCTGGACGACCCCGACGCCGACCCCGTGGCGCACCTGCGCCGGCAGCTGCGGCTGCTGCGGGAACGGGTCGAGCGCACCCGGGCGATGGTCGCGGCCGTCGAGAAGGAGATGGAGGCACGGCAGATGGGGATCTCCCTGACCCCGGAGGAACGGTTCGAGGTCTTCGGCTCGCACGACCCGGCGCGGTACGACGCCGAGGCCGAGGAGAGATGGGGCGACACCGAGGCGTGGTCGCAGTCCCGGCGGCGGACGGCGGCGATGAGCAAGGAGGACTGGCTGCGGGTCACGGCCGAGGGGGCGGACCTGGAGCGCCGGTTCGCCGCGGCGCTGGGCTCCGGCGTCCCGGCCGACTCGGCGACCGCGATGGACCTGGCCGAGGAGCACCGGCAGCAGATCAGCCGGAACTTCTACGACTGCCCGCCCGAGGTGCACGCGGGGCTGGGCCGGATGTACGTCGACGACGAGCGGTTCACCGCGCACTACGAGCGGATCGCCCCGGGGCTGGCGCGGTACGTGAGCTCCGCCGTCCAGGCGAACGCGGGGCGTCGGTCGGGCTGAACCGGACCGGTGGCCAGAGTGACCACTCTGGCCACCGGGGCGGGGCTGGCCACCGGGGCGACAGGGCGCGCGACGTCACATCCACCGTCCGGGGACCCGACCGGGCCGGGCCGCATCCTGACGCGGTGAGGACGGCGATCGAACTGCTGCGCCGGCCGTGGCTGCAGCGCGGGGTGCGGGCGGCGCTGGCGGCCGGGCTGTCCTGGCAGGTGGCGCTGCTGCTGCCGCCGGGGCTGTCGGAGTACGCCTACTACGCGCCGCTGGGCGCGGTCATCGCCGTCCACCCGACCGTCGCGGACTCGGCGTCGGCCGCGTGGCGCACGGTGCTGGCCATCCTGCTCGGGTTCGCGCTGGCGGTGGCGGTGTGGGAGGTGACCGGCGCGGCGCCCAACGCGCTGACGATCGCGCTGATCGTGGCGCTGGCGATCGGGCTGGAGCAGTGGCGGCTGCTGCGCGAGCAGGCCAGCTGGGTGAGCTTCGCCGCCGTCCTGATGATCACCGTCGGCACCGATGACCCGGCGGCGTACGTCGTCCGCTACGCGGGGCTGACCCTGCTGGGCGCGGCAGTGGGCGTGCTGGTGACCACGCTGCTGTTCCCCCCGATGCAGCTGACCACCGCGGTACGCCGGATAGCGGGGGCCCGCGAGCTGCTGGCCACGCACCTGGAGTCGATCGCCGCCGCGCTGCGCCACGGCGAGGTGCCCGCACCCGGCGACTGGGCCGAGCAGGGCCGGGAGCTGGACCGGTCGCTGGACCAGATGCGCGCGGCCGAGACGCTGGTGGAGCGCGCCCGCCGGGCGAACCCGCGGGCGCGCCGCTGGCAGGGCACCGCCGGCAGCATCCGCGAGCAGTCCCGCGCACTGGACCGCGTCGCCGTCCTGGTCGACGACCTGACCATGCTGGTGGTGGAGTTCCAGCCGCACCGGCGAGGCCTGGACCGGGTGGACGACGGCACCGGCTGGGTGCTCGCCGACGCCCTCGAGGGCCTGGCCGGGGTGGTGCGCATCCCGTACCACGCCGCGGACGACGCCCCGGACGACCGGGACGCCGCGATCGCCGGCGCGCTGTCCGCGCTGACCCGGCTGACCACGCTGCTGCGCGCCTCGGAGGTCGCCGACGACGAGGGCTTTTTCGCCCTGGGCGCGGTCGCCGTCGGGATGCACCGTTCGCTGGAGGCGCTCGAGGCGCGCGTGCGGTTCCCGCAGCCGGCCTGATCCGCGGCGCCCCGACGAGCGCAGACATGGCCGTTCCTGCCCTCGGGCGTCGAGGTCAGACCCGGATGAGCAGCTCGCCGTGCAGCATCCCCAGCCAGCCGTCGTCGGCAGCCGCCCAGCGCAGCCAGGCCGCGGCGATGTCGTCCAGCTCGGCCGGCGTCGCCAGGCCGTAGGCCACCGCCTGCTCGGCGAAGGCGGACGCCGTGGCCCGGCCGGCCCAGGAGCGGCCCCACCACGCACGCTCGGCGGGGGTGGCGAAGCACCAGGCGGTGGTGGTCGCCACCGTGTCCCGCAGCCCCGCCGCGTGCGCCCAGGACTGCAGCCGCCGGCCGGCGTCGGGTTCGGCCTCGTTGCGCCGGGCGACGCGCTGGTACAGGTCCAGCCACCGGTCCAGGCCCGCATCGGCCGGGAACCAGGTGGTGGCCGCGTAGTCCACGTCGCGGACGGCGACCACCCCGCCGGGCCGGCAGACGCGCGCCATCTCCCGCAGCGCGGCCACCGGGTCGGTGAGGTGCTGCAGCACCTGGTGGGCGTGGACGACGTCGTAGGAGTCGTCGGCGGCCGCCAGCGCGTAGCCGTCGCCGACCGCGAACTCCACCGGCACGCCCTCGCGCGCGGCCAGGGCGCGCGCCTCGTCCAGCGGCGCCGCCGACACGTCCAGGCCCACGACCCGGCCGGGCGCCACCCGGCGGGCGAGGTCGACGGTGATCGTGCCGGGCCCGCAGCCCACGTCCAGTACGTCCAGCCCGGGCCGCAAGGACGACAGCAGGTAGCCCGCGGAGTTCTCCGCCGTCCGCCAGCGATGCGATTGCAGCACGGAGTCCGCGTGCCCGTGGGTGTACGTGTCCATGCCCGACAGCCTGCACCGTGCTGACCACTGAGTGGAACAGCATTCCCACTTACTGAGATCAGCTGCCGGCGAGCACCGCCTCGGCCACCGGCACGGCCCGCGCCCGGTCGGCGGGCACCAGGCCGATCCGGGTCCGCCGGTCCAGCAGGTCGGCGACCGTCCGCGCCCCCTCGGCCCGGACGGCGAACCGCAGCTCCCCCACCGTCTCCGGCCGGCCCTCGACCACCGGTTCGGTTCCCAGGCCGGCGACCCCGGGCGCCTCGGTGCCGTAGCGGGCCACCAGCCGGCCCGGCGCGTCCACCCGGCCCAGCG
>JAOPUQ010000096.1 GCA_025963425.1 Modestobacter sp.
CGCGGGTGGGCGACCACGAGGCGCTGGTCGAGTGCGCCACCGGTCGCCGCTGGAGCTACCCCGAACTGGTCGCCGAGGTGGACGCCTGCGCGCTGGGCCTGGACGCCCTCGGCGTCGCGAAGGGCGACCGCGTCGGCATCTGGTCGCCCAACTGTGCCGAGTGGGTCTTCGTCCAGTACGGAACGGCGAAGCTCGGCGCGGTGCTGGTCAACATCAACCCCGCCTACCGCACCCACGAGCTCGGCTTCGTGCTGCGCCAGGCCGGGATCAGCGTGCTGGTGGCCGCCCCCGCGTTCAAGACCAGCGACTACCGGGCGATGGTGGACGAGGTCCGGAACGACTGCCCCGAGCTGCGCACGGTGGTCTACCTCGGCGAGCCCGAGTGGCAGGCGCTGCTGGACGACGGCCGGGCCGGCGACCGCGCCCGGCTGGCCGAACGGGAGACCCAGCTGTCGGCCGACGACCCGATCAACATCCAGTACACGTCCGGGACGACGGGCTTTCCCAAGGGCGCGACGCTCACCCACCACAACCTGCTCAACAACGGGTTCTTCGTGGGGGAGGGCTGCGGCTACACCGAGGTGGACCGGGTCTGCATCCCGGTGCCCTACTACCACTGCTTCGGCATGGGCATGGGCAACCTGGGTTGCACCTCGCACGGCGCGACGATGGTCATCCCGGCCCCGGCCTTCGACCCCGCCGCGACGCTGCAGGCGGTGCAGGCGGAGCGGTGCACGTCGCTCTACGGCGTCCCCACCATGTTCATCGCCGAGCTGGCGCTGCCCGACTTCGCCTCCTACGACCTGTCCAGCCTGCGCACCGGGATCATGGCCGGCTCGCCGTGCCCGGTGGAGGTGATGAAGCGGGTGGTCGGCGAGATGGGCATGACCGACGTGACCATCTGCTACGGCATGACCGAGACCTCCCCGGTGTCCACCCAGACCGGCGGCGACGACGACCTGGACCGCCGCACCTCCACCGTGGGCCGCGTGCACCCGCACCTGGAGGTCAAGGTCGTCGACCCCGAGACCGGGCTGACCGTGCCGCGGGGGACGCCGGGGGAATTCTGCACCCGCGGCTACTCGGTGATGCTCGGCTACTGGCAGGAGCCGGCGAAGACCGCCGAGGTGCTCGACGCCGCCCGCTGGATGCACACCGGTGACCTCGCGGTGATGGACGCCGCCGGGTACCTGAACATCGTCGGCCGGATCAAGGACATGGTCATCCGCGGCGGGGAGAACGTGTACCCGCGGGAGATCGAGGAGTTCATCTACACCCACCCCGATGTGCTGGACGCCCAGGTGATCGGGGTGCCCGACGAGCGGTTCGGCGAGGAGCTGATGGCCTGGGTCCGGCTGCGCGAGGGGTCTGAGCCGATGACCGCCGAGTCGCTGCGCGCCTGGTGCGCCGGCAAGCTCGCGCACTACAAGATCCCGCGCTACGTCAAGGTCGTCGAGGCCTTCCCGATGACGGTCACCGGCAAGGTGCGCAAGGTCGAGATGCGCGAGGCCGCCGTCGCGGAGCTGGGCCTGCAGTCGGCGGCCGCGGTGCGCAACGCCTGAGGGTCAGGCCTTGGTCCTGGCTCGCCCTGGAGCGAGCTTGGTGATCGCCTTGGACAGCAGGTTGCCCACCACCACCCAGACCACGGCCGCGAGCACCGCGTTGATCGTCTCGGCGATCTTCGGGTCGGAGGGGTGGAACAGGTCCTTGGTGAACCAGCCCAGGGAGTTGCGCACCCCGGCGGTGAACTCGACCAGCGGGTTTGCGGGGTTCGCCTCGAAGAACGTGAAGACGGCGTAGACCACGATCAGCCCGGCCACGACCGAGGCCACCAGCCGCACGGCGGCGGCCAGCAGGGTCAGCAGGGAGGACGCAGCGCTGCGGATCATGAGGGCATCGTGCACCGGCGGCGTGCTCGGCGCCAACGCCCCGCGCCCGGACCCGCCGCCCGGCGTCAGCCCAGCCGCACCAGCAGGTCCGCGGCCAGGGCGCACAGCGCGGCGAGCACGACCAGGCCGGTGCCCACCGCGGCGGTGCGCGGCGCCTGCCCCGGTCCGCCGGTCGTCGCCGCCCGCTCACTGGTGCGTCGCCGGCTCGGGGTGAGCACCCCCAGCACCGTGAGGCCGGCGCCGGCGACCACCGCCGCCGGGACGACGAGCACCAGCTCGCCCTGTCCGGCCGCGAGCCGCGCCAGCAGCCCGGCGACCAGCAGCAGGCCCAGCCCGGTGCGCTGCCAGGCCAGCTCGGTGCGGGCCGGCTGGGTCTCCCCGGCTCCCCGCAGGGCGCTCATCCGCGCAGCACCTGGACCACCACGAGCACCAGCAGCGCCAGCACCAGGACGGCGACCAGCCCGGTCGCCCAGGCCGCGGCGGCGCTGACCGGCAGCGGCTGGTCCGCGGCGATGGCCCGCTCGTTGCGCACGTAGCGGCGGTGGCCGGCCAGGGCGGTGACCAGCCCGCCGAGCAGCAGCCCGACCGAGACGACCGGCCCGCCGCCGGGGAACCCGAGGTCGGGGACGAACTGGGTCATCGCCACCCCGCCGGCGACCAGGGCCAGCGCGGTGCGCAGCCAGGCCAGCAGGGTCCGCTCGTTGGCCAGGCTGAACCGGTAGTCCGGGTGCGGCGGGTGCGCGGGCGGGCCCGCCGGGGAGGACACCGCGTCAGCGTAGGGGCCCGCGGGAAAGGCCAGGCCAGGGAGCGGCCACGCCGACTAGCCTGGGAGGTGCGGCGACATCGGGGACTGCCCGGGGTCGCCGTTGTCCCCGGGCCGCCCTGGTCCGGGGTGGACGACGAGTGACGACCGAGGGATCAACGTGCCCAGCGGCAAGGTGAAGTGGTTCAACGCGGAGAAGGGGTTCGGCTTCCTCGCGCACGACGGCGGCCCCGACGTGTTCGTGCACAAGGACGCGCTGCCGGCCGGGACCACCGAGCTCAAGCCCGGCCAGCGGGTGGAGTTCGGGATCGTCCAGGGCCGTCGCGGTGACCAGGCGCTGCAGGTGCAGGTGCTCGACCCGCTGCCCTCCGCGGTCGCCGCCACCCGCAAGAAGCCCGATGACCTGGTGCCGATCATCGAGGACCTGATCAAGCTCCTGGACGGCGTGTCCGAGGGGCTGCGCCACGGCCGGCACCCCGACAAGCAGATGGCCCGCAAGGTCGGCTCGGTGCTGCGCGCCGTGGCCAGCGACCTGGAGGGCTGACCGCCCCGGCTGGAGCCCGGGTCCGCCCGGGTCTCAGCCGCCGGTCGGCGTCGGCGCGACGGTCGGGGCCTCCGTGCCGGTCGGCGCGGGGCTCCCGCCACCGGCCTCGGCCCGGATGAAGCCGACCGGCCACGCCCCCGCCAGTCCGTTGCACGCATCGGCGTCGCTGTCCTGGACGACCACCAGGTAGAAGGCCGGTGGCACGATGTCGGAGGTGTTGATCCCGTCGAACACGGTCGTGTCCGGGTCGACCGCCACCTCCCCGATCCGCTCCTTCAGGCCGTCGTCGAAGACCTGTACGGCCCAGCCGGCCGTGGCCACCGCGTCCGAGACGGTGAGGGTGATCGGGCTGTCCGGCGGCGCCTCGAGGATCGGCGGGGTGGTTTCGTAGCGCTGCCCGTCGCCGTTCAGGCAGTACTGCGTCGGGTCGATCGCGACGGTCTGGTCACCCACCTGGACGGTCACCGTCGGCGCGCCGGCCTCCGCGTCGCCGCCGCAGCCGCCGAGCGCGGCCAGGCCGCCCAGCAGCACGACCCCGGTCAGCCCGCGTCCGATCGCGGTCACGTCCACCCCTCTTCCTCGTTCCCTGCCCGTCGGCCCACCGCCGCGGCGGCGCGGTGCCGGCCCGCCAGGGTCAGGCCCACGGCGAGCACCAGCAGCGCCGCCGCCACCGTGAAGCCCAGCCACCCGATGGTCGGCAGGGCGATGCCCAGCACCCCGCCGGCGACCCACGCCAACTGCAGGGCCGTCTCGGATCGGGCGAACGCAGACGCCCGTAGCTGATCGGGCACCTCGCGCTGGATGATCGCATCCAGCGAGACCTTGCCCAGCGCATTGGCCACCGCGGAGGCTCCGGCGACCACGGCGGCCATCGGCAGGCTGTAGAGCGCCGCGGCCGCGACGGTCACCACGGCGGCCCCGCCGGCCGACACCAGCACGACGGTGTCCGGGCTGGCCGACTGCAGCCGCGAGCCCACAGCAGTGCCGCCGAGGCTGCCCACGCCCGCGGCCGCGGCGATCGCGCCCAGCGCGGCGGTCGCCTCCCACCCGTCGGTGACGGTGGCCTGCACCAGGAACGCGGCGAAGATCGTCAGGAAGCCGCTGAGCCCGCGCAGCGCCGCGGTCGCCCGCAGCGCGGTGGCAACGTGCGGGCCGGCCGGCCGACGACGCCGGCCCACCTGCGGGATCTCGGCGGTGGTGAAGACGTCGGCCGGTGCCTCGCCCACCGACACGTCGACGTGTGGCGGCAGCCGGACGGCGAGCACGGCTGCGGCGGTGAACACCGCGGCGGTGGCGCCGAGCTCCCACTCGAAGCCGAGCACCGTGGCGATGCCGCCACCCAGCGCGCCCAGCACCCCGCCGGCGGCCAGGCCGAACACCGACAGCCGGGCGTTGGCCGAGGTCAGCGACAGCGCCGGGGGCAGCACCCGGGGGACCACCGCGGCCCGCAGCACGTTGAACCCCTTGGACAGCACCAGGACGCCGAGCGCCGCCGGGTAGAGGGCCAGGTCGTCGAAGTAGGCGGCCATCAGGACCGCGAGCAGCGCCCGCCCGGCCAGGCTGGCGGCCAGTGCCCACCGCCGTCCGTGCTGCAGCCGGTCCAGCGCCGGGCCGATGACCGGGGCCAGGACGGCGAACGGCGCCATCGTGACCAGCAGGTAGAGGGCCACATTGCCGCGCTGGGCGTCGGTGGAGGCGGCGAAGAAGAGGGTGCCGGCGAGCGAGACGGCGATCATCGCGTCCCCGGCGGTGTGCAGGGCGTTGACCAACACCAGGCCGGACAGCCCGCTGTCGCCGGCGCCGTCGGCCCGGCTGGCCGACCGCACGCGGCGGACCGCGGCGCCGGTGAGCTCGCGGGTTCGGGCGGCCGCGACCCGGGTGACGGTGAGCTTGCGGGGTGCACTCCCGGCAGCCGGGGCGCCGGCGGGTGCGGCCGGGCCGGACGGGGGAGCGGCGGCGGGCCCGGGGTCCCCGG
>JAOPUQ010000123.1 GCA_025963425.1 Modestobacter sp.
CCGCGCTGGCGCACCGCGCCACCGGGCTGCTGGTCGCCGCCACCGGCAGCCGCGCCGTGGTCGCCGGGGCGCACCCCGAGCGGCTGGCCCGGGAGGCGCTGTTCCTGCTGGTGGTCGGCTCGCGCCCGGCGATCAGGCAGGCACTGGTCGCCGAGCTGGGCGGCTGACGGGGGCGACCCGCCCCGGCCCGACGAGCCGATCGCGAAGACCGCGACGCTGCCGGCCAGGGCGCCGGCCAGGGCGAACCAGATGTAGCCGGCCGGCGTGCTGATGCCCAGCAGCGAGATGGCCAGCACGACGGAGAAGGAGGCCCCGGCGGTCACCCCGAGCAGGGTTCGCGGCACCCGCAGCCGGCGGACGATCACGGCCTCGTCGCCGGGGGTGGTCGCGTCGGTCAGCGCCTGCCACACGGTGCCCAGCCTTACCCAGCGCGCCAGGCCCGTCGTCCCCCCTTCCGCAGAACTGGCCATCTCTGCGGAAGGGGGGTGGGTCAGCGCGGGGCGACGCCGGCGATGACGAGAGCGGCGAGCTCGCGGTAGGCGGCGGCGTCGTCCAGGCCGGTGGTCGCGGTGATGTCGCCCCGGTGGATCGCGGCCATCACCTGCGCCACCGCCGCACCGACGAACGAGGCGTGCACCGGCCGCACCGTCCCGGCCGCGACGCCGGCGCTGACCAGCTGCTGCACCCGGGCGGCCGCGGAGTGGGTGTTGCGCTCGTAGATCTCCCGGGCCGGGGCGAAGGCCGCCACGTCGGCGAAGAACGCCGGGGACGCCGGCTGCAGCTGCTCGGCCACGGCCAGCAGGTAGGCGCTGATCTGCTCGGGGTGGTCGGCGGGGCCGGCGACACGCTCCTCGACCGCGGCCGTGGCCCGCTGGAAGAACCGCTTCACCGCGGTCACGACCAGCTGCTCCTTGCTGGCGGCGATCCCGTAGAGGGTGCTCTTGGAGCAGCGCAGCCGGCGGGCCAGCTCGTCGAGGGTGACGTCGGCGAAGCCCTCGGCCAGCACCAGGGCGACCAGCTGGTCCAGCAGCTCGTCGCGGCGGGCCCGGGTACGGGTGGTGCGGCTGTCCAGCGACGTCATCGGGCCCTCCTCGCGGGTACCGGACAGTAACAACGACGGCCGGTTGGGTACTCGCTGGAGTACTGCGTACCGTTCGGCAGTACTGCCCGTTGGTTCCGGAGGTGCGTTGTGCCCGTTCGTCGTCTCGTGCCCACACAGGAGGCCGCGGACCTGCTGGAGCTCACCCGGGAGATCGCCCGCGAGCAGCTCGCGCCGCGGGTGGCGGCCGACGAGGCCGACGAGGCGTTCCCCCGCGACGTGTTCCGCACCCTCGGCCGGGCGGGCCTGCTCGGCCTGCCCTACGGCGAGGACGTGGGCGGCGGTGGCCAGCCCTACGAGGTCTACCTGCAGGTCCTCGAGGAGATCGCCGCCGTGTGGGCCAGTGTCGCGGTGGGCGTCAGCGTGCACGGACTGTCCTGCTTCGGCCTGGCCACCGCCGGCACGCCCGAGCAGCAGCAGCGGTGGCTGCCCGAGATGCTCGGTGGCGAGCTGCTGGGCGCCTACTGCCTCTCCGAGGCGCACGCCGGCTCCGACCCGGCCGCCATGCGGACCACGGCGGTGCGCGACGGGGAGTCCTACGTGCTGACCGGCGACAAGGCGTGGACGACGCACGGCGGGCAGGCCGACTTCTACAAGGTCATGGCCCGCACGTCCGACCACCGCTCGCGCGGCATCTCCTGCTTCCTCGTCCCGGCCGACAGCGCGGGCCTGTCCGCCGATCCGGCCGAGCGCAAGATGGGCCTGACCGGCTCGACGACGGCCACGATGCGCTTCGAGGGCGTGCGGGTGGACGCCGACCGCCGGCTGGGGGACGAGGGTGCGGGCCTGCCGATCGCGCTGGCCGGGCTGGACGCCGGCAGGCTGGGGATCGCGGCGGTCGCGACCGGCCTGGCGCAGGGCGCGCTGGACGATGCGCTGGCCTATGCGCAGGAACGGGAGGCCTTCGGCGTCCCGATCATCGAGCACCAGGGGCTGGCGTTCCTGCTGGCCGACATGGCCGCCGCCGTGGCGAGCGCCCGGGCGACGTACCTGGCCGCGGCCCGGCTGCGCGACGCCGGCCAGCCCTACGGCGAGCTGGCGTCGGTGGCCAAGCTGGTGGCCACCGACAACGCGATGAAGGTGACCACCGACGCCGTCCAGGTGTTCGGCGGCTACGGCTACACCCGCGACTTCCCGGTCGAGCGGTACATGCGCGAGGCGAAGGTCATGCAGATCTTCGAGGGCACCAACCAGATCCAGCGGCTGGTGATCAGCCGGGCGCTGGCCCGGGGTGGCGCGCCGACGACGACGGTCACCGCCTGAGGGCGTCCGGAGGCTCCCGCCGGCGTCGGTCGGGCCCCTAGGCTCGCGTGCATGTGCCGGAACATCCACGTCTTGCACAACCTCGCGCCGGCGACGACCGACGACGAGGTGCGCGCCGCCGCCCTGCAGTACGTGCGCAAGGTCAGCGGGTCGGCGAAGCCCTCGCAGGCCAACCAGGCGGCATTCGACCGGGCCGTGGCGGAGGTCGCGCACGCCACGCGGCACCTGCTCGAGGAGCTGGTCACCACGGCCCCGCCCAAGGACCGTGAGGTACTGGCCGCGCAGGCCCGCGAGCGCGCGGCCGCCCGCTACCCCCGCTGAGCCCTGCCGGGCGTCACCCGGGTCAGGCCAGGCAGCTCAGCGGCCGGCCGTCGTTGAAGCTGACCATCTCCTCGACGACGAGCGGTAGTCCAGTGCGATCCCCCGGGGTTCGCCGTGGAGCTCGGAGTAGGCGCGGTGGAGGTTGCCGACCAGCCGCTCCGGGTCGGTCCAGGCCCGCAAGGGGCCGAGGTCCGTTCGGCGGGCGAGCTCGAGGGACCGTGGCCGGCGGCATGGCCGTCTCTCGCCAGCTCCTGCACGAACCGCGGGGAGGACAACTGCCCGACGATGACGTCGGGGTCGCACACGGCACCGTGGCCGGGGACGACGGTGGTGGCATCCAGGCGCCGGAGCTCGATGAGCGCCTCGGTGAGGCCCTGGATCGACCCCATGACCGCGAACGGGGTGCCTCCGTTGACCACCAGGTCCCCGGCGAACAGCAGGCCACGCTCCGGCACCCACATGGCGATGCCGTTCGAGGAGTGCGCGGGGCCGAGATACCGCAGCGAGGCACCGTCTTGTCGGTGACCGAACCGATGGCGTCCCGCAGCCCGCGGCCGCGGTGCTCGGTGAACGCGGTGTCGATGAGGGTGACGCCGCGGTCGCCGATGTGGACGCCGGCGTTGTTGAGGCCCCAGCTGCCGTCCCACTGGACGAAGGCGTGGAATCCGCCGCCGAGGTTCTCCACGGTCGGCGGGGGCAGCACGGCCGGGCCGTGGCGGCTGGCACTCATGAGTCGTCCTTCTCGGGCGCGAGTGGGCACGGCGGACCCGGGGGTGCCTGTGCAGGCACCCCCGGGACCGGTCGCGGGGCAGGTCAGGCCTGCGCGGACGTGGCCTGGGTGAGGTCGAACTCCGGCATGATCTCCGTGGCGAAGAGCTCGAGCATCTGCAGGCCCTCCTCGCGCGGGATCATCCCCCAGTGGAAGAGCCACACGAAGTACTCGATCGGGAGCTTCGTGAGGAACTCCTCGAGCTGCCGCTTGACGCTGTCGACCGTTCCACCGATCAGCAGACCGCTGTTGATCAGGCGATCGGCCAGGTGCTCGCCGGGCTTGGGCACCGGGCCCTCCTCGCCGTCGAGCCGCGCGCCCTCCATGAAGCCGAACTGCTGGTACCAGCCCTGCCAGACCGGCTTCTCGTA
>JAOPUQ010000171.1 GCA_025963425.1 Modestobacter sp.
ACCGGTCCAGTCGCGAGACCGGGCCGCGGTCACCCGGCGGTGTAGCTCAGCCTGGTAGAGCAAGCGGCTCATAATCGCTGTGTCACCGGTTCAAGTCCGGTCACCGCTACCCCTGACGGACCCCGACTCCGGGGTCCGTCGTCGTGTCCGGCACCCGTCGGCCACGGCACCACCCGAGAACGACAAGGCGAGGAAGCTCATGGCAGCCACTGACGTCCGTCCGAAGATCACCCTGGCTTGCCAGGAGTGCAAGAACCGCAACTACATCACCCGCAAGAACCGGCGCAACGACCCCGACCGGATCGAGCTGAAGAAGTACTGCCCGACCGACCGGAAGCACACGGTCCACCGCGAGACCCGCTGACCGCAGCGGTCGCGAGGCGAGAGGGCGGGGAGCATGGCGCTGGACGCAGGACTGGTCGGGCGCAGCTACCCGCCCTCTGCCGTGTACGAGGTGGGCCGCGAGAAGATCGCCGAGTTCGCCACCGCGCTCGGTGACCCCGACCCGGTCTACCGCGACCCGGTGGCGGCCCGGGCGGCCGGCCACCCGGACGTGATCGCCCCGCCCACCTTCGCCATCGTGCTGAGCCTGGGCGCCGGCAACGTGGTCGTCGAGGACCCCGACGTCGGCATCGACTACAGCCGGGTCGTACACGGCGAGCAGCGCTTCACCCACCACCGTCCGATCACGGCCGGCGACCGGCTGGTCGCCACCGCCTCGATCCACGCGGTCCGCACCGTCGCCGGCAACGACATGCTCACCACGCGCGTCGACCTGGCCACCGAGGACGGCGAGCCGGTGTGCACCACCACCTCCATGCTGGTCGCGCGGGGCAGCGCGTGAGTGCCCGCGTGCGGCTGGCCGACGTCGTGGTCGGCACCGAGCTGCCGGAGCAGGTCTCCCGGATCACCCGCGCCGACCTGGTCCGCTACGCCGGGGCGTCGGGCGACCTCAACGTCATCCACTGGAACGAGCGGGTGGCCCGCGAGGTCGGCCTGCCCGGCGTCATCGCCCACGGGATGCTCACCGCCGGCCTCGCCGCCCGCGCCGTCACCGCCTGGACCGCTGACCCCGGGGCGGTCGTGGACTACCAGGTCCGGTTCAGCCGGCCGATCGTCGTCCCCGACGACGACGCCGGCGCCGAGGTCACCGTCCGCGGGCGGGTGGCCGCACTGCTCGAGGACGGCCGGGTCCGGGTCGACCTGACCGTCACCAGCGGTGGCGAGAAGGTCCTCTCCCTCGCCCGTGCCGTCGTCGCGCTGAGCTGATCGCACCGGTGTCCCGGCGAGCTGGTCTGGCCGGGGTCGCGCTGCTGCTCGCCGTCGCCTCCGCCGGCTGCGAGTCCGGGAGCCCGCCGGCGTCCGGCACGGCTCCGGCCGGCACCTCGGTCCCGAGCGCGCCGTCGAGCAGCGCACCTGCCAGCGCGTGGACGGGCGCGTGCCCGGCCGAGCGGGCCGCACCGGATCCGGACCGGCCGGTCGTGGACCTGGACTTCTCCCTCGCCGACGACGGGCGCACGGTCACCGGCTCCGAACGGGTCGTCTTCACCCCCGACCTGCCCACCGCCGAGCTGGTCTTCCGGCTGGTGCCCAACGGCCCCGGCTCCGCCGAGGCGGGCAACCGGCTCACCATCGACCGCGTCCGCGGGGACGACGTGACCCGCGGCCACTACGAGCCCGCCGGCGCCGGCGGGCCCGGCGGCCGCTACGTCCTGCCGCTGGCCCGGCGGCTGGCGGCGGGGGAGTCCACCGACGTGCGGCTGGACTTCACGCTCCGAGTGGGTGAGGGCACGTTCGACCGGTCCGGCACCACCGACGGCGTCTCCTGGTGGGCCAGCGGCGCCCCTCTGCTGGCCTGGGAGCCGGGCGTGGGCTGGGCCCGGGATCCCTTCGTCGACCTGCTGGGGGAGACCGCCACCAGCCCGGCCGCCGACACGACGCTCTCGGTCGAGGTCCCCGCCGAGATGACGGTGCTGATGACCGGTGACCAGGATGGGCCCTCCGCGGCGCGGGACGGCCGGCGCACCTGGACGTCCAGCGAGCCCGCGGCGCGCGACGTGAGCGTGGCGGTCGGCGACTTCACCACCGCCGAGACCACCGTGGACGGCGTCCGGGTCACCGCCGGCGTGCTGCCCGCCGGCGACGACGGCGACGACGGGGCGCGCGTCCGTGCGCAGGCGCTGACCGACGCCACCGCGGCGGCCGTCTCCGCGCTGGCCGAGCGGTTCGGGGCGTTTCCCTACCGGACGCTCACGGTGCCGCAGCTGCCGGTGCTCGGCGGTGGTATCGAGTACCCGTCCTCGATCCTGCTGCTCGGCCCGCCGGGTGGGGTGCTGGTCCACGAGGTGGCCCACATGTGGTTCTACGGGATGGTCGGCAACTCCCAGTTCCGGGACCCGTGGCTGGACGAGTCCTTCGCCAGCTACGCCGAGTCGGTGGTCACGCCGGTCGACCCGCCCGAGGTGGCCACCGTGGTGGCCCGTGCGGGTGACGTCGGCGGTTCGATGGGGGACTTCCCCGTGGACGGCAGCTACGTCTCCGTCGTCTACGGCAAGGGTGCGGCCATGTTGCTCGCCGCCCGCGAGGCGGCGGGGCCGGCGGCCTTCGACGCCGCCGTGCGCTGCTACGTCGACGCCCGGGCCTGGTCGATCGCCACCCCGGCCGACGTCGCGACGGCGCTGGCCGGCCTCCCCGCGGCGCGGGACGTGCTCGCGGCGGCCGGAGCCCTGGACGCCGACGACCTGCCGGGCTGAGCCGTCCGGCTACTCGGCGCTGCCCAGCAGTCGCTGCATCCGGCTGACGCCTTCGACCAGGTCGTCGTCACCCAGGGCGTAGGACAGCCGCAGGTAGCCCGGGGTGCCGAAGGCCTCACCGGGGACGACGGCCACCTCCGCCTCCGCCAGGACGAGCTCGGCGAGCTCCGCGCTCGTGTGCGCCGTCCTCCCGCCGATCGGCCGGCCCAGCAGGGCCTTGACCGAGGGGTAGACGTAGAAGGCGCCCTGCGGCTCCGGACAGGCCACCCCGGGGATCTCCCGCAGCATGGACACGATGGTGTGCCGCCGCCGGTCGAAGGCCTCGCGCATCACCGCGACCGCCGACAGGTCGCCGGTCAGAGCGGCGATGGCGGCCGCCTGGGAGACGTTGGCGACGTTGGAGGTCATGTGCGACTGCAGGTTGGTCGCGGCCTTCACCACATCGGCCGGGCCGACGACCCAGCCGACCCGCCAGCCGGTCATGGCGTAGGTCTTGGCGACGCCGTTGACGACGACGCAGCGGTCCTGCAGCTCGGGCACGAGGGCCGGCATCGAGGGTGCGGTGGCCCCGCCGTAGGTGAGGTGCTCGTAGATCTCGTCGGTGAGCACCCACAGCCCGTGCTCGAGCGCCCAGCGGCCGATCTCCTCGACCTGCTCCGGCGGGTACACCGCGCCGGTGGGGTTGGACGGCGAGCAGAACAGCAGCAGCGTGGTGCGCGGCGTCCGGGCCGCCTCGAGCTGCCCCACCGAGACCAGGTAGCCGCTGGCCTCGTCGGCGACCACCGGGACCGGCACGCCGCCGGCCAACCGGATGGCCTCGGGGTAGGTGGTCCAGTAGGGCGCGGGCAGCAGCACCTCGTCACCGGGGTCGAGCAGCGTGGCCAGCGCCTCGTAGACCGCCTGCTTCCCGCCGTTGGTCACCAGCACCTGGGCCGGGCTGACCGACAGTCCGGAGTCGCGCAGCGTCTTGGCGGCGACGGCCTCCTTGAGCGCGGGCAGCCCGCCGGCGGGGGTGTAGCGGTGGTACGCCGGGTTCCGCGCCGCCTCGACCGCCGCCTGGACGATGTAGCCCGGGGTGGGGAAGTCCGGCTCGCCGGCGCCGAAGCCGATGACCGGCCGCCCGGCCGCCTTGAGCGCCTTCGCCCGCGCGTCGACGGCGAGGGTCGCGGACTCGGTGATCGCGCCGACCCGGCGGGAGATGCGACGCGCGGCCGGCGGGGCGGGCGGGGCAGTGGGCTCCGACGGGTACGGGGCGGTCATGTCCCCATCGTGTCAGGACGGCGCGGGCTCCCGTGCCGCCGCGGCGGAGGCGGTCGGCGGTGGTCCCCGGGCGCCTGGTGACCTGGTGCGTTGGCTGCAGGTCTCGCCGGTCCCGTACACTCGACGACCTGGGGCCGTGGGACCCCGCCACCGGCGTGCCCGGGGCCCTGTGCGGGAGCCCGGTAGCGCCATGGCGTCACCCGCGTCCCGGAGCGTCCTGAGCGGGTGTGCGCACCCGTCCGGGGCACTAGGGGTGTAGCTCAATTGGCAGAGCAGCGGTCTCCAAAACCGCAGGCTGCAGGTTCAAGTCCTGTCACCCCTGCCACCTGGGACACAGAGCGACGCGACACCGAGAGACCGACACCGGGAACGACCGAGACGAGCGAGGCGCTGTGAGCGAGGACAAGGCGGGACGTGAGGACGGGCAGGAACGCCCGTCCGGTCCCGACGGTGCCGGTGCCGACGGTGAGCTGAGCGACGAGCAGATCGACCGCGAGACCCCCGGCGTCGAGGACGCCGAGGAGCTCGAGGAGGCCGAGGCGGAGCTCGCCGAGGAGGCCGAGGCCGACGAGGACAAGGTCGTCTCGACCCCCACCCGTCGCCGGCGGGGGGCCAGCCGTCCGGCCGGCCGCCCGGCCGACTCCACCCGCACCGGTGAGGGCACCCGCACCCGGGCTGCCGCTGAGCGGGCCCGCGCGGCCGAGCTGCGGGAGAAGCGCAGCGTGGGCCGGTTCCTGCGCGAGGTCGTCGCCGAGCTCCGCAAGGTCATCTGGCCCGGCCGGAAGGAGCTCATCACCTACACGACGGTGGTGATCGTCTTCGTGGCGGTCATGGTGGCGCTCGTCGCCGGCCTGGACATCGCCTTCGCCAAGGGCGTGGTCGCCGTCTTCGGCTGACCCACCCTGCTGCGACTGCACCACACCAGAGAAGGAAGAGACCCTGTGACCGACCCCCGCGAGCCCTTCGAGACCGACAGCGACGTCGAGGCGACCGACCTCGACGACGCCCGGTTCGACGAGCGCGGCACTGCCGACATCGAGACCGGCGCCGACCAGCCCGGGTCCGCCGAAGGCTCCTCCGACACCGCTGACCAGGACACCGCCAGTGGCGTGGCCGACGTGGTCCCCGACGTCGAGAGCGGTGGCCGGGACGCGCTGGTGGGCGACCCGCTGGCCGCCCCGGCCCCCGATCACGACCCGCTGGTGACCGAGACCCTGGCCGCGGCCGAGGAGGAGGACGAGGACCCCGCCGAGGCGCTGCGCAAGGCGCTGCGGATCGCGCCCGGCGACTGGTACGTCGTCCACTCCTACGCCGGCTATGAGAACAAGGTGAAGACCAACCTCGAGTCCCGCATCACGTCGCTGGACATGGAGGACTACATCTACCAGATCGAGGTGCCCACCGAGGAGGTCACCGAGATCAAGAACGGCAAGCGGACGCAGGTCA
>JAOPUQ010000189.1 GCA_025963425.1 Modestobacter sp.
CGGCGTCCGGGTCGTCGGTGCCGGCGCTGGTGCCGGGGCCGGCGCGGGGGCCGGTGCCTGGGCCAGCTTGGCGGCCAGCCGCTCGTAGGCCGACTCCCGGTCGATGGCCACGCCGTAGCGGGCCTGCAGCGGGGAGGCGTCCACGGCCTGCCGCTGCTCGGCCGGGTCGATCTGGCCCATCGCCGAGCGGGGGGCGCGCAGCATCGTGGCGGCCACCGGCGTGGGCGCGCCCCGCTCGCTCAGCACCGTGACGATCGCCTCGCCGGTGCCCAGGGAGGTCAGCGTCTCGGCGATGTCGTAGGCGTCGCTGCGCGGATAGGTCTTCACCGTCCTGCGCAGCGCGGTGGCGTCGTCGGGGGTGAAGGCGCGCAGCGCGTGCTGCACCCGGTTGCCCAGCTGGCCGAGCACCGCCGCCGGGACGTCGGTCGGGTTCTGCGTCACGAAGAAGATGCCCACGCCCTTGGAGCGGATCAGCCGCACCGTCTGGGTCACCGACTCCAGGAAGGCCTTGCTGGCGCCGGAGAACAGCAGGTGGGCCTCGTCGAAGAAGAAGACCAGCTTCGTCTTCTCCACGTCGCCCACCTCGGGCAGCTCCTCGAACAGGTCGGCGAGCAGCCACATGAGGAAGGTCGAGAACAACGCCGGCCGGTCCTGCAGCTGTGGCAGCTCGACCGCGCTGATCACGCCCCGGCCGTCGGGGGTGGTCCGCAGCAGGTCGCTGGTCTCCCACTCGGGCTCACCGAAGAAGACGTCGCCGCCGAGGTCCTCCAGGGCGATGAGGTCGCGCAGGATCACCCCGGCGGTGGCCTTGGACAGCCCGCCCAGGGCGCTCAGGTCGGCCTTGCCCTCGGGGCTGGTGAGCCAGCTGACCACCGCGCGCAGGTCCTTGATGTCCAGCAGCGGCAGCCCGGCGGCGTCGGCGAAGTGGAAGACCAGCCCCAGCGAGCTCTCCTGGGTGGCGTTGAGGTCCAGCACCTTGGACAGCAGCAGCGGCCCGAAGGAGGTGAGGGTGGCCCGCACCGGCACGCCGGTGCCCAGCCCGCCGAGGGCGAGGAACTCCACCGGCGCCGCGGTCGGCGTCCAGGCGTCACCGGTGTCGGCGGCCCGCTGGGCGGTCCTCTCGCTGGGGATCCCGGGCCGGCACAGCCCGGTCAGGTCGCCCTTGACGTCGGCGAGCACCACCGGGACCCCGGCGGCCGACAGCTGCTCGGCGACCAGCTGCAGGGTCTTGGTCTTGCCGGTGCCGGTGGCGCCGGCGATGAGACCGTGCCGGTTCATCATCGACAGCGGGATCCGCACCTGGGCCCCGGGGTGCGGCCGGCCGCCGTGGACGACGGAGCCGAGCTCCAGCGCGGGGCCGGTGAACGCGTAGCCGGCCGCGATGCCGGCGGCGGTCGGGTCGACCGGTCCGGGCGCCGCGGGGGCGGGCGCCGGCGCTGCGGGGTCCTGGGAGGCGGTCACGTCGTCCGATCCGTCGGGGGTGGGCCGAGGGTCCAGCCTGCCCGGAGCCCGCGCACCAGACAACTCGCGGCGATCGGTCCCACGCTGCGCGCGGGTGCCGGAGCAGGCAGGGTCGACCCGTGCCCACCCCCGCCTCCGTCGTGGTCCTGGACGACTGGCAGGACGTCGCGTTGTCCGTGGCCGACTGGTCGCCGCTGGCCGGACGGGCCGAGGTCGTCCGGCACACCGACCACCTCGCCGACGCCGATGCCCTGGTCGACCGGCTGTCCGGCGCGGACGTGGTCGTGGCGATGCGGGAGCGCACCCCGTTCCCCGCCGATGTGCTGGCCCGGCTGCCCCGGCTGCGGCTGCTGGTCACCACGGGCATGGCGAACGCCGCCATCGACGTCGCCGCGACGGCCGCGCGGGGTGTGGTCGTCAGCGGCACCTCGGGCGGGTCGGCGGCCACCGCGGAGCTGGCCTGGGCGCTGGTGCTGGCGATCGCCCGCGACGTTCCCGGTGACGACCGGGCGGTCCGGGCCGGGCGCTGGCAGGAGCACCTCGGGATGGAGCTGGCCGGCTCGACCCTGGGGCTGCTCGGGCTGGGCCGGATCGGCTCGGTGATGGCCCGGTACGCCCGGGCCTTCGACATGCGGGTGCTGGCCTGGAGCGAGCACCTGACCGCCGAGCGGGCGGCCGAGCACGGCGCGCGGCTGGTCGACCGCGAGGAGCTGTTCCGGGGCAGCGACGTGGTGTCGGTCCACCTGCGGCTGTCCGAGCGCACCCGCGGCCTGGTCGGCGCACCGGAGCTGCGGCTGCTCGGCCCGGACGGGCGGCTGGTCAACACCTCCCGCGGCCCGATCGTGGACGAGGCGGCGCTGGTGGCGGCGCTGCACGCCGGAACCATCGCCGGCGCGGCGCTGGACGTCTTCGAGGTCGAGCCGCTGCCGGTCGACTCGCCGCTGCGCACCGCACCCCGCACGGTCCTGACCCCGCACGTCGGCTACGTGTCCCGGCAGTCCTACGCGGCGATGTACGGCCAGTGCGTCGAGGACGTCGTGGCGTGGCTGGACGGTGCCCCGGTCCGGGTGCTGTCGCCGGGATCGGCCGAGCGGTCCTAGGGTCGGCGCATGCCTCTTGATGGTGAGTACGAGCCGAGTCCGGAGAAGTGGGTCCGCGACCAGGTGGAGCTCTACGAGCGCACCGGCGGGCGGGAGGGCAACACCCTGATGGACCGGGGCCTCCCGGTCGTCCTCTTCAGCACCCGCGGCGCCAAGAGCGGCAAGGTGCGCAAGAACCCGCTCATGCGCGTCGAGCACAACGGGGCCTACGCGATGGTGGCCTCCAAGGGCGGCGCGCCGGAGCACCCGACCTGGTACTACAACGTCAAGGCCCATCCCGACCAGGTGACGGTGCAGGACGGACCGGAGCCCTGGGACGGCGCCGCCCGCGAGGTGACCGGGGCGGAGAAGGCCGAGTGGTGGGAGCGTGCCGTCGCGGCCTTCCCCGACTACGCCGAGTACCAGCGCAAGACCGACCGGGAGATCCCCCTCTTCGTCGTCGAGCGGAAGAGCTGAGCGCCCCGGTCGTCGTCGTCACCGGTGCCAGTGACGGCATCGGTGCGGCGGCGGCCGAGCTGGGCGCCTCGTACGCCTCCCGGGAGCTGACCGCAGACGGCCACGAGCGCACCTTCCAGGTCGACCACCTGGCGCCCTACCTGCTCACCCCGGCTGCTCGAGCCGCAGCTGCGGGCGGCGCGCGGCCGGGTGGTGACCACCGCGTCGTTCATGCACCGGCCTGGCGTTCCGGACGCCGCTCAGCGCCGTCCTCCGTACCCCGGCGCAGGGTGCCGACAGCCTGGTCTGGCTCGCCACCGCCGACGCCGGGTGGCACACGGGCAGCTACTTCGCCGACCGGTCCCGGAGCCGGCGGCTGCCGGCGGCCGCGGACGGCGCGCGGGCGGCTGAGCTGTGGGAGCTCTCCGCGGAGCTCGTGGGGCTGCCCTCCTGAGCGTGGGGCTCAGCGGGAGAGGGCCGGCTCGGCGGGCGCGGCGTCCTGCACGCTCGCGTGCGGCTGCGGCATGAGCAGCAGGGCGATGAAGGAGACGACCGCGCAGCCGATGATGTACACCGAGATCCAGGTCGAGGCGCCGGTGCCCGCCAGGATGGCGGCCGCGATCAGGGGGGCCGGCCCGCCGGCGATGACGGACGCGAGCTGGTACCCGAGTCCGGCGCCGCTGTACCGGACGCCGGTGCCGAACGTCTCGGAGATCAGCGCTGCCTGCGGGCCGTACATGATGTCGTGCACCACGAGCGACAGCACGATCGCCAGCAGCACCAGCCCGCTTTCCCTGGTGTTGAGCAGGCCGTAGTACGGGAAGGCGAAGGCCGCCGTCGCCACGATGCCGATGCCGTAGACGAGTCGCCGGCCGATCACGTCCGACAGGTACCCGAAGAACGGCACGCTGACGAAGCCGATGGCCGCGGCGATGAGCACGTCGTTGAGCAGCGACCCGCGCTCCAGCTTCAGCTCCTCGGTGCCGTAGGCGAGCACGAAGGTGATGAACAGGTAGAACGGCGCCTGCTCGGCCATCCGGACGAGCGCCGAGGTGATGATCGCGCGCGGCTGGGTCCGGATCACCTCGAGCACCGGCTGCTTCACCACCGCCTTCTGCTGCCGCACCCGGGCGAACGCCGGGGTCTCCAGCACGGCCAGCCGCACGTAGAAGCCGACCCCGACCAGGACGACGCTGATCAGGAAGGGGATCCGCCAGCCCCAGTCGTCGAAGGCCTCGGCCCCGGTCACCTTGGTGACCAGCTTGACGGCCAGCGTGGACAGCAGCAGCCCGATCGGGACGCCGAGCTGAGGGAGGCTGGCCATGAAGCCGTGCCGCTTGCGCGTGCCCCACTCCATGGACATGAGCACCGAGCCGCCCCACTCGCCGCCCACACCGATGCCCTGCACGATGCGCAGCAGGGTCAGCAGGATCGGCGCCCACACCCCGATGGTGGCGTAGCCGGGGAGCACGCCCATCAGCGCCGTCGCAGCGCCCATCAGGCTCAGCGTGGCGATCAGCGCGGCCTTGCGGCCGATCCGGTCGCCCATCTGCCCGAAGATCGCGGCACCGATCGGACGCGCGGCGAACCCGACGAACTGGGTGGAGAAGGAGAGCAGCGTGCCGGCCAACGGGGACTCGTCGGGGAAGAACACCGACGGGAACACCAGGGCCGCGGCGGTGCCGTAGAGGAAGAAGTCGTACCACTCGATCGTGGTGCCGATGGTGCTGGCGACGGCGGCCTTCGTGCGTTGCGAGCGCCGGGTGGCGGGGTCCAACGACGTGGACGGCGGGCCGGCCGGATCGGGCGATGCCGAGCCGTCGGGGTGTTCGGACGTGGAACGGGACATACGGGGCCCCCTCGAGCCCGCCGCGGCGATCTCCACGGCGACCGATGTGACGGAGGTCACCGTGCTCCGGACGCGGGGCGCCGTCAATCCGAAGGCGTGCTCATCCCGTCAGGTCGGCCCTGATCCGCCGGGCCACCGCCTCCGCGAGCTCGGACTCCCCACGGGCACGCGCACCCAGCAGCGCCCAGCCGAGGTCTCCGACCTGCCGGGAGCGCCGCCGCCAGGCGTCGGCCCCCGGCGCGGAGAACAGCTCGGCGCGGGCGGCGGTGGCCACCTCGTTGAGGGCGACGAGCGCGTCGTGCAGGTCCCGGTCGGCCGTCGTCCCGCCGGGCACGGTGGCGGCCCTGACCGCCTGCTCCGCCGTGGCGGTGACCGCCGTGGGCAGCCGGCGGCTGCCGGCCCGGGCGAAGAGGAGGAAGCCGGCGACCAGGGCGACGACGATGCCCACGAGCGTCTCCTCGATCCGCGCCGCGATCAGCGCCGTACCCGGACCGGCGGGGGCCCCCAGGTGCACCAGCAGCAGCGAGACCGGGGTGAGGCAGGAGACGGCGAGGACGTACTGGTGGGCGATGAACAGCTCGATGCCGATCAGCAGCAGCGCGACGAGCACCACGGTCACCGCGGTCGGTGGCTGGACCGCGAAGACCACACCCGCGATCGCGGTGCCGAGCAGGGTGCCGGTGACGCGGTGGAAGGCGCGGGCCCGGGCATGCCGCGCGTCGGTGCCCAGTAGGACCGCGACCGCGGAGGTCGCCGCCCAGTAGGGGGCGGGCAGTCCGATGGCGACCGCGACCAGACCCGCCGCGGCGACCCCCAGGCCGATCCGGGCGGCGGTGGTGGTCCACAGCGGGGTGCGCCGCCGTGCCGTCCGGCCCGGCTGCCGCTGCACCGCCGGGAGCTCCGGGCCACGGGCCGGGTCGACGGGCGGCAGGGCGCGGAAGAACCGCGCCTCGACCTCCTCCCGGGAGGGCTGCAGCGACGGCCGGCGGCGGCTGCCGACGGCGACCGCGGCG
>JAOPUQ010000210.1 GCA_025963425.1 Modestobacter sp.
CCGGACGCGGCGGCCCGCCGGGCAGCCCGCCGGTTCCCCCGCGGCCAGGTGCTCGTGGCGCTGACGCTGGTGCTCGCCGGGTTCCTCGCGGCGGTCACCTACCGGGAGGCCGCCGCCGGCGCCCAGGGCAGGGAACAGGTCCGCGAGGCGCTGATCGACGACATCAACCGGCAGTCCGCGGCGACCGACGACCTCGCCGCCCAGCTGGAGGCGCTGACCGCGGAGGTCACCCGCACCCGCGCCGAGGTCCTGACGGCCAGCGCGGTCGGCCAGCGCGCTCTGGAGCGCCTGCAGGTGGCCGAGCAGGGCGCCGGGCTGGTCGCGGTCTCCGGGCCCGGTCTGGAGGTCACCGTGGGCAACGCGGCGCCGGACTCCGAGTCCGACCCGGTGGGCGGCTCGGCGGCGGTCGCCGAGAGCGGCCTGGTGCAGGACAGCGACCTCCAGCTCGTGGTCAACGCGCTCTGGTCGGCCGGCGCGGAGGCGATCAGCATCAACGGCCAGCGGCTGGGCCCCACCACGACCATCCGGCAGGCCGGCGGCGCCATCCTGGTCGACTTCCGGCCGGTCGCCAGCCCGTACCAGGTGATGGCGGTGGGTGATCCCGACGACCTGGCCAACGGCTTCCTGAGCTCCCCGGAGGCGTCCTACGTGGTCGGCCTCCAGAAGGAGTACGGCCTGCAGTTCGACTTCGCCCGGGCCGACGACCTGTCGCTGCCCGCCGCCACCAGCCCCGAGGTGCGCTGGGCGCAGCCGCTGGGCAGCCCCGCCGACCCATCCACCCCCGAGACCCCCACCGACGGAGACTGACGCGTGTTCCCGATCATCGGCCTCGCCGTCGGCGTGCTGGCCGGCCTGCTGCTGGACCCCAGCGTCCCGCTGTGGCTGCAGCCCTATCTGCCGATCGCGGTGGTGGCGGCGCTGGACGCCGTCTTCGGCGGGGTGCGCGCCCGGTTCGACGGCATCTTCGACGCCAAGGTGTTCGTGGTGTCGTTCGTCTCCAACGTCGTCGTCGCCGCCCTGATCGTGTTCCTGGGCGACCAGCTCGGCGTCGGTGCGCAGCTGTCCACGGCGGTCGTGGTGGTGCTGGGCATCCGGATCTTCGGCAACGCCGCGGCCATCCGGCGGCACCTGTTCCGGGCATGACCCGCCCGCGGCCGGAGCCCGGCGATCCGGCGCCCGAGGAGCCCGCCGTCCCGCCCGGCGAGGATGCGACGGCTGCCGTCCCCGGACCGCCGGCCACACCCGGGTCGCCGGCCCCGGACGAGCCGGACGGCCGGCCCGCCCCGGGGGAGCCGGCCGTGGCGGACCCCACCGAGCCGCCGGAGGACAGCGCGCCCGGGACACCCCGCCGGCGCCGACCGGAGCCGATGGCCGCCGCGCTGATCGGCGTCCTCACGCTGCTGCTCGGCTACGCCTTCGCCGTCCAGGTGCGCAGCACCGACGACGACCAGGCCCTCGCCGGCTCCCGCGAGGAGGACCTGGTCCGCATCCTCGACGACCTCACCGGCCGCGAGGACCGGCTCCGGCTGCAGATCTCCGACCAGCGCAGCACCCTGGCCCAGCTGAGCGGCACGGGCAGCCAGTCGGCGGAGGCGCTGGACGAGGCACGCCGGCGGGCGGAGACCCTCGGCATCCTCAACGGCACCCTGGCCGCCCAGGGGCCGGGCCTGGAGATGACCATCGGCGACCCGGCCGGGCGGGTCACCGCGGCGGTGCTGGTCAAGGTCCTGCAGGAGCTGCGCGCCGCTGGTGCGGAGACGATGCAGGTCGACGACGTCCGGGTGGGCGCGAGCACGGCGGTCACCGGCAAGCCCGGTGAGCTGCAGCTCGACGGGCAGCCGGTGCCGGCGCCCTACGTCTTCCGGGTCATCGGCGAGCCGCAGACCATGGCCACCGCGATGAACATCCCCAACGGGGTCGCCCGTACGGTGCGGCTGCGCGACGGCACCATCGACGTCGTCCAGTCCGACCGCGTCGTCGTCGACGCGTTGCGGGTGCTAGAACGCCCTCAATACGCTGAGCCGACCGACGGCGACTGACCGACCGTCCCACCTCGCAGCACCCCCTCTGAGCCCCTGGAGACGACGCATGGCCACGCCCGACGACCGCCGCTACACCGAGCAGCACGAGTGGGCGCAGGTCCAGGGGTCCGCCGGCGCGGAGACGGTCGTCCGGATGGGCATCACCGACCACGCCCAGGACGCCCTGGGCGACATCGTCTTCGTGCAGCTGCCGGATGTCGGTGACGAGGTGACCGTCGGGAGCCCCATCGGGGAGGTCGAGTCGACCAAGTCGGTGTCGGACGTCTACAGCCCGGTGGCCGGGGTCGTCGCGGCGCGGAACGAGGCGCTGGAGGCCACGCCGGAGCTGGTGAACTCCGACCCCTACGGCGCGGGCTGGCTGATCGAGATCAGCGTGCCCGGGAACGTCGAGGACCCCACGGACGGGTTGCTGGACGCCGCTGCGTACCAGGCCTTCGCCGACGCCTCCTGACCGACCACCGCCGCTGGCGGTGTCACCGGCGATCACTATGATCGCTTCCACGACCGAGGTCGCTCCGCCCCGAGCGGTGGGCCCCGGTCGGACCCTGGACGTCCGGTTGACCCTCGGGCCGACCGACTGGTTCCATGACCCCGGCCCTGCCGCGACCCCGCGGTGGCCGACCTGCGACGGGCCGCCCGGTCCGTCGTCCGCCGGCCGACCGCGGCCCGTACCACTGGCTCGCGGCGGTGCCGCCTGCACCGGAGGAGACCGACGTGCACTGCACTCGATGTGGCCACCAGAACCCCGAGGGCAGTCGCTTCTGCGCGCAGTGCGGGGCGGCTCTGAGCCCGG
>JAOPUQ010000235.1 GCA_025963425.1 Modestobacter sp.
TCCCGCTCGGGCGGGTCCAGACGCCGGAGGACGTGGCCGACTTCGTGTCCTACCTCGGCAGTCCCGGCTCGGACTACATGACCGGCCAGTCGGTGATGATCGACGGCGGCGTGGTGATGCGCTGACCTCGACCGGGGTCCGAGGGAGGCGCCCGCGTGGACGGGCGGGCCGGCCCGGACCGTGCCAGGGTCGGGGTCCCCGCTGCCGTCCGGGCAGCCGCCCGTCAGGAGTTCCGTTGAGCGACCACGTCTACCGGTTGAGCGAGATCGTCGGCAGCTCTCCCACCAGCATCGACGACGCCATCCGCACCGCGGTGCGCAAGGCCTCGGAGACCGTGCGCAACATCGAGTGGTTCCAGACCCAGGAGGTCCGCGGCCAGGTCGTCGACGGCGACGTCGCCTACTTCCAGGTCACCATGAAGATCGGCTTCCGCGTCGAGGGCTGAGCGACCCTCACGCCAGGACGACGTCGTCCCCGCGGACCGCCACCCCCACGGGGGTCAGCGGGGACGCCGCCGGTCCCTGCAGTACGTCGCCGGTGGCCGGGTCGAACGCCGACCCGTGGCAGGGGCAGCCCAGCCCGTCGTCGGTCGGCCGCACCGTGCACCCCGCGTGCGGGCACGTCGCGTCGAAGGCGGCCACTGTGCCGGCGGCCGGCTGGGTGATGACCACCCGGCGTCCGTCGAGCTCCACCAGGTACCCGCCCTCGAGGGGCAGTTCGGCCAGCGTGACCAGCGCGTCACCGCTGGCGACCCCGGTCAGCCGCGGGACGTCCTCGCCGCCTCCGCAGCCGGCCAGCGCCAGTGCGCCGAGGCCGGCGCCGCCGGCGGCCAGCAGGTGTCGCCGGGACAGGGACAGGCAGGGGTGGGTGCTCACGGTTCCTCCGACGGGTTCTCCGGCGCAGGCGGTCCGGACGCGGGGACCCATCCTGCCCGGTCGCTCAGTCGAAGCTGCCGGAGCCGCCGTCCCGGTACCGGGCCCGCTTCTCCAGCCGCTCGCGCTCGACCCGCTCGGCCCGCACCCGGGCGGTCGTGCCCGGTGGGTGCCCGGCCTTGACCGCCCGGTGCTCGGTGGTCTCGGTCATGTAGGCCAGCGAGAACAGCAGCCCGATCAGCGTCCCGCCGATGGCCGCGCTCACCCGGAACTCCATCGGCACCGGCGGGACGAGCAGGCACAGGACCACCACCGGGGACAGCTGCACCAGCGCCCGGGCCAGGTGCCGCAGCACCCAGCTGCGCCGCGTGGTGTCCTCGAGGACCCACCCGGACAGGTGCCGGGGGAGACCGCCGCCGAGGGCGTACCAGACCCACTGCGCCGGGTTGGGCCGTGCAGCTGACACACAGCAGACGGTAGGCGTCGCGAGCAGGCACCGGGCGGTCTCCAGGTCATTGCCGTCTGAGGTGAGCTGCGTCACACTCCGCCTGCGGGGGACGAGTCCGAGGAGGCATCGGTGCGGGTCGAGGACGTGCTGCGGCACAAGGCCGGTGGGGGAGAGGTCGCCACCGTGCCCGGGGACGCGACGATCGGCGTGGCGCTGGCCCGCCTGGTGGAGCGCAACGTCGGCGCACTGGTGGTGACCGCGGACGGGGAGCAGGTGGACGGCGTGATCTCCGAGCGGGACGTCGCCCACGGGCTGCACGCACGGGGCGGGGAGGTGCTCGCCGACCGGGTCAGCACGCTGATGACCGCGCAGGTGCACACCTGCACACCGGCCACCGGCGTGACCGACCTGACCCGGCTGATGACCGAGCACCGGGTGCGCCACGTGCCGGTGCTGGTGGCCGGCCGGCTCGCCGGGATCGTCTCCATCGGCGATGTCGTCAAGGCCCGGCTCGACGAGCTGGAGACCGAGCGCGAGCAGTTGGTGGACTACATCCAGACCAGCTGACCCGACGGCGGGCCCGCCCGGTGTTTGGCGGGTGCCCCTTCCGGAGCAGGACCTCCCCGATCCCGGCGCGGACCCCGCCCGGAACGGGAGAGGAGCACCGACGTGCGCACAGGTCGGGCGGCAGCCGCGTGAGCGGGCAGGTCGTCGTCGTCACCGGGGCCAGCGGCGGGATCGGCCGGGCAGCCGCGGTCGCGTTCGCCCGCCGGGGGGACCGGGTCGCGCTGCTGGCCCGCGGGGAGAAGGGCCTGGCGGCGGCCGCGGACGACGTCCGGGCCGCCGGGGGCACGCCCCTGGTGCTGCCCGTCGACGTCGCCGACGCCGCCGCGGTCGACGCCGCCGCGGCCCGCGTGGAACGCGAGCTGGGGCCGATCGACGTCTGGGTCAACGTGGCGTTCACCGCCGTGTTCGCCCCCTTCGCCGAGGTCACCGCCGCGGAGTACGCGCGCGTCACCGAGGTCACCTACCTGGGCGTGGTGCACGGCACCATGGCCGCGCTGGCCCGCATGCGGCCGCGGGACCGGGGCGTGATCGTGCAGACCGGCTCGGCGCTGGGCCGCCGCGGGGTGCCGCTGCAGAGCGCCTACTGCGGGGCCAAGCACGCGGTGAAGGGCTTCACCGAGGCGCTGCACACCGAGCTCGCGGCCGAGGGCAGCGCGGTGCGCGTCACCCGGGTGGACCTGCCGGGGGTGAACACCCCGCAGTTCGACTGGGTGCTGAACAAGATGCCGAAGCGGCCGCAGCCGGTGGCGCCGATCTACGCCCCGGAGCTGATGGCCCAGGCGCTGGTCCACGCCAGTGAGCACCCCCGCCGCCGGGCCTGGTGGGTGGGCATCCCGACGGTCTACACCGTGCTGGGCAACCAGGTGTGGCCGCAGTTCATGGACTGGTACCTCGCGCGCACCGGTATCGACGGCCAGCTGACCGAGGACGACGCCGACCCCGACGCGCCGGCCAACCTGTTCGCCCCTGCCGACGGCCCCGGCGGGCGGGACTTCGGCGCGGAGGGCCGGTTCGGCGACAGGGCCTGGCACCGGGATCCGCAGATCTGGGCCAGCCGGCACCACGGCGCTCTCGGCGTGGCCGCGGCGGCCGGGATTGCGGGTCTGGCCGCCCTCCGGCGCCGCCGCTGACCGGCCGGGGGGCGGACGTAGGGTCCCCGGGTGGACGAACGTCGGGTCGGGGTGGTTGCCGGGCTCGCGGCCTACGTGCTGTGGGGCCTGTTCCCGCTCTACTTCCCCCTGCTGAAGCCGGCCGGCGGGCTGGAGATCGTCGCCCATCGCGTGGTCTGGTCGCTGCTGTTCATCGGGCTGCTGCTCAGCGTCCGCCGGAACTGGCCGCAGGTCCGCGCCGCCTTCGCCGACCGGCGCACACTGCTGGTGCTCGGCGCGGCCGCCGTGCTGATCGTCCTCAACTGGCTGGTCTTCGTCTACGGCGTCAACTCCGGGCACGTCGTGGAGACCTCGCTGGGCTACTTCATCACCCCGCTGGTCAGCGTGCTGCTGGGCGTCCTGGCGTTCCGCGAGCGGCTGCGCCGGCTGCAGTGGGTCGCCGTCGGCACCGCCGCGGTCGCGGTCGTCGTCCTCACCGTCGACTACGGCCGCCCGCCGTGGATCGCACTGGCCCTGGCCGGCACGTTCGGCCTCTACGGGCTGATGAAGAAGCTGGTCCGGGTGGAGGCGGCGCCCGGCCTGTTCGTGGAGACGGCGCTGATCTTCCTGCCGGCCCTGGTCGTCCTCGTCGTCCTGGAGGCGAACGGCTCGGCCGCGTTCGGGCACGAGGGCACGGGCAGTGCGCTGCTGCTCGCCTTCTCCGGCGTGGCCACCGCCGTGCCGCTGCTGCTGTTCGCCGCCGCGGCACGGCGGGTGCCGCTGTCGACGGTCGGGCTGCTGCAGTACGTCAATCCGCTGATGCAGCTGGCGATCGGCGTCTTCGTCCTCGGAGAGCCCATGCCGCCGGCCCGGCTGGTCGGCTTCGCCATCGTGTGGCTGGCGCTGGCCGTCTTCACGGTCGACACCCTGCGCGCCGCCCGCGGCAACCGCCGGGCCGCCGCCGCCGCGAACGCTGTGCCGGTCGTGCCGTGAGGGGGATCCCGCGGGCGGCGGCCCACCCCGGGCCGTCCGGTGCGGCTACCGTCGGAGGGGTCCGGCCGGTGCCGTCCCCGCCGCCGGCCGGCCCGACCAGCGCCCACCGGAGGCCCGCAGATGACCAGCGACGCCGCGCCCGACGAGGTCGGCGGCCCGCCGTCCGACGAGGCCGCGGGCGAGCCGTCGGTGACGGATGGGGCTGGTGGGGCGTCGGCGACTGTGAGTCTGCCCGCACGCGACCGCGAAGTGCTGGCCTTCGAACGGCAGTGGTGGCGGTTCCCGGGGGCCAAGGAGACCGCCATCCGGGAGCGGTTCGGGCTCTCGGCCACCCGCTATTACCAGGTCCTCAACAGCGTGATCGACCGCCCGGAGGCCCTGGTCGCCGACCCGCTGCTGGTCCGCCGGCTGCGCCGGATGCGGTCTGCGCGGCAACGGCAGCGCTCCGGTCGTGCCCTGGGCACGGACCCCTCGGCGGACTAGCCTCCATCACCGTGGGGAGGCATGCGCAATCAGGTGGTGACGGCACCCGCCCGGACGGCGAGGTCGCCTCCCGTCACCGGGACGACGCCCACCCGACCGCAGTGCCGCCGCCCCTCCGCCCGTCGGCCGGTGCCCAGCCCCCGGCCCCGCGCCGTCCCGCCGCCCCGGCAACGCCTTCCGCAGCACCCCGGGTCGAACCCGGCCCTCCTCGATCCGGTCCGGACACCGACGGCGACGCGATGACCATGCCGCGCCGCAGCCGGGCCGAGCGCCGCCGGGAGGGCTCGCTCCCCGCCGGTGAGGACCCGCTGCTGCGCCGTCCCCCGGCCGCAGGACGGCCCGGTCCGGCGGTGCCGCCCATGACCGGCCGGCGCCGCACCGACCAGCCCGGGCCCGCCCCTTCGCCGGCCGACGTGCCCACCTCCGCGACGCTCTCGGCGACCGGTGGCGCGACCCGCGCCGGCCAGGACGCCGGCCCCAGCCGCGCACCGGTGGCGCCGTCCGCCGGTCGTGCGGCCGCCGCGGCGCCCAGCCC
>JAOPUQ010000247.1 GCA_025963425.1 Modestobacter sp.
ACAGCTACTTCGTCGTCGCCCACTTCCACTACGTCGTCTTCGGCACCGTGGTCTTCTCCGCCTACTCCGGCATCTACTTCTGGTTCCCGAAGATGTGCGGCCGGATGATGGACGAGCGGCTGGGCAAGCTGCACTTCTGGCTGACCTTCATCGGCTTCCACATGACCTTCCTCATCCAGCACTGGCTGGGCGACGAGGGCATGCCCCGCCGGTACGCCGACTACGAGGTCTCCGCCGGCTTCACCACGATGCACACGATCTCCACGATCGGGTCGTTCATCCTGGGCGCCTCGACCATCCCGTTCGTCTACAACGTGGTGAAGTCCTGGAAGCACGGTCGGCTCGCCCTGCGCGACGACCCCTGGGGTCACGGCAACTCGCTGGAGTGGGCGACGTCCTCCCCGCCGCCGCGGCACAACTTCATCGAGATCCCGCGGATCCGGTCCGAGCGCCCGGCGTTCGAGCTGCACTACCCGCACCTGCAGGAGCGGTTGCAGGTCGAGGCGCATGCCGGCAAGCGGCACGAGCCGTACGCCAGCGAACTCGCCGACGACACCGGACGGCGGCAGGGGCCCAACGACCCCGATCCCTTCTGATCGCCGGCACCCACCTCGCGAACGCCCCGCCTGCCCCCCGGCCGGCGGGGCGTTCGGCGTCCCGGGTGGCTGCGGATCCGCTCCCACCGGTCCGGCACGATGACCTGGTGACCGACCGCCCCGCCCCGCCCGACGCGCCCGCCGTCCGCCCGGAGGCTGCCGCCCTGCCCGGTGCGCAGCTCACCGTCACCGGCGCCGACCGGCCAGGCGTCACCGCCGCGCTGTTCGCCGCCCTGCAGTCCGCCGGCCCCCACCCGGTGGAGGTCGTCGACGTCGAGCAGGTCGTCGTGCACGGCCAGCTGGCGCTCGGCGTCGTCGTCCGGGAGACGGCCGACGGGACGCCGGGGACGGTCGCCGCGCTGGTGGAGCGGCTCACCGGCCTCGCCGCCGAGGTGTCCGCGGCCATCGGGATGTCGGTCACCGTCGAGGCGTCCGAGCCGGCGCCGGCGACCCAGCCGCGCCCCGGCCCGCAGCACCACGTCATCGTGCTGGGCCGTCCGGTGCCGCCGGCGGCGGTGGCCGGGGCCGCCCGGGCGATCGCCGCGGTCGGCGGCAACATCGACGCCATCCGGCGGCTGTCGGACTACCCGGTCACCAGCTTCGAGCTGACCGTGACCGGCGCCGGCTCCACCGAACTGCGCACCGCGCTGGCCACCGTGGCGGCCGAGACCGGCATCGACGTCGCCGTCGAGCAGGCCGGCCTGGCCCGGCGCAACAAGCGGCTCATCGTGCTGGACGTCGACTCCACCCTGGTCCGCGGCGAGGTGATCGACGAGCTGGCCGCCCGGGCCGGCCGTGCGGCCGAGGTCGCCCGGATCACCGCGGCGGCGATGAACGGCGAGCTGGACTTCGAGGAGTCGCTGCGGGCCCGGGTGGCCGCCCTGGCGGGGCTGCCGGCCTCCGTGCTCGACGAGGTCCGGGAGCACCTCGTGCTGACCCCCGGCGCCCGCACGCTGATCCGCACGCTGCAGCATTCCGGCTTCCGCTGCGGGATCGTCAGCGGTGGTTTCACCCAGATCACCGACCCGCTGGCGGCTGCCCTGGGCCTGGACTTCGCCGCGGCCAACACCCTGGAGGTGGCCGACGGACGGCTGACCGGCGGGCTCGTCGGCGAGGTGGTCGACCGCGCGGGCAAGGCCCGGGCACTGGCCCGCTTCGCCGCCGAGCACAGCATCCCGATGGAGCAGACCGTGGCCGTGGGTGACGGCGCCAACGACCTGGACATGCTCAACGCCGCCGGGCTGGGGATCGCGTTCAACGCCAAACCGGTGGTGCGTGAGCAGGCGCACGCCGCGCTGAACCAGCCCTACCTGGACGCGGTGCTGCAGGTGCTGGGCTTCACCCGGGACGAGGTGCTCGCCGCGGCGACGAACACACCGACAACCCCCGGATGACACCGCGGTGACACGGTCGTCCTCTCGGACGACACCGCGGCCGGGAGCCGTGCCCGGCTGCCGTTGAGCCGTCGCCCAGGCTTCCTCGGGGAGCCTCCGGCCCCCTCGTCGTCCTGGAGGCGGCTCGCGCCGCGGCCGGTGGGTGCGTGTGCGATCCCTGTGCGGGCACAGTGGCCGCGCTGCTACGGCCGGTGTACCTCACCGACCAGCTCGACGCCGGCGGCGCGCAGCTGTTCCAGGGCCGCCTGGGTGGTGCCCTCGGTCACGCCGGCGGTCAGGTGCAGCAGCACGCGGGTGGACAGGCCGGCGGCCACGGCGTCCAGCGCGGTGGCCCGGACGCAGTGGTCGGTGGCGATGCCGACCACGTCCACGGCGTCCACGTCGTGCGCGCGGAACCACTCGGCCAGGCCGGTGCCCGCGCTGCTCCCCTCGAACCCGGAGTAGGCCGCGGCGTACTCGCCCTTGTCGAAGACCGCCTCGATCAGGCCCCGGTCCAGGTCCGGGTACAGCTCGACGCCGTCGGTGCCGACCACGCAGTGCGCCGGCCAGGTCTCCAGGAAGTCCGGCGCGGCGGCGAAGTGGCCGCCCGGGTCGATGTGGTGGTCGCGGGTGGCCACCACGTGGGCGTACCCGGCCTCCGCGGCGTGTGCGCTGACCGCCCGCGCCACCGCCGCGCCCCCGGCGACGGCCAGGCTGCCGCCCTCGCAGAAGTCGTTCTGCACGTCGACCACCAGCAGCGCACGGCTCATGCGCCCATCCTGCCGGAGGAAGGGCGAAGGCTCAGGAGGCGACGGTGTCGATGACCGCCTCACCGCGGGTCAGCGACCAGGCCTCGTCCGGGAGGGTGCCCCGCACCCGCCGGTGGTGCTCGGCGGCGACCTGGAGCGCCTCGGCCGGCGAGCGGGGGTCGACCAGGCGGCCGCCGCGGACCAGGGGCACCAGCAGGTCCCGGTCGTGGTCGGCGGGCTGGACCGGCTCGGCGCTGACCACCTCGGCGGTCGCCGTCCCGGCGGCGTCGTGCCGGCGGACGGCGTGCTTGCGACCGCCGACCGAGCGCTTGCCCTCGGAATTCTTGGCCACCGGCACGCCGTCCCGCTCGACCAGCTTGTAGACCATCCCCATCGTCGGCGCCCCCGAGCCGGTGACCAGCGAGGTGCCCACGCCGTAGGCGTCGACCGGGGCCGCGGCCAGGGCGGCGATGGCGTACTCGTCCAGGTCGCTGGTCACGATGACCTTGGTGCCGGTGGCGCCCAGGGAGTCCAGCAGTTCGCGCGCCCGGGTGGCCTGCACGGTCAGGTCGCCGGAGTCCAGCCGCACCGCACCGAGCCCGGGGCCGGCCACCTCCACCGCCGTCCGGATGCCCTGCTCGGTGTCGTAGGTGTCGACCAGCAGCGTGGTACCGACGCCGAGGGTGCCCAGCTGGGCGCGGAAGGCGGCGGCCTCGTCGTCGTGCAGCAGCGTGAAGGCGTGCGCGCTCGTTCCGGTGGTGGGGATGCCGTAGCGCGCGCCGGCGGCCAGGTTCGACGTCGCCGAGAAGCCGACCAGGACCGCGGCCCGGGCGGCGGCGACGGCGGCCTCCTCGTGGGTGCGCCGGGAGCCCATCTCGATGCACGGGCGGCCGCAGGCCGCGCCCACCATGCGCGCGCCCGCGGAGGCGATCGCGCTGTCGTGGTTGAGCACCGACAGGGCCAGGGTCTCCAGCAGCACCGCCTGGCCGAACGGCGCCCGCACCGTGAGCACCGGTGAGCCGGGGAAGTAGAAGTCGCCCTCGGCGTAGCCGTCGACGTCGCCGGTGAACTCCAGTCCGGCCAGATGGTCCAGCAGCCGCGGGTCGTCGACGCCCTGGGCGCGCAGCGCCTCGAGCTCGGCGACGCCGAAGCGGAAGTCGGCCAGGGCGTCGAGGAACCGGCCGGTCCCGGCGAGCACGCCGTAGCGACGCCCGTGCGGCAGGCGGCGGGCGAACACCTCGAACACCGAATCGCGGCCGGCGGTGCCGTCGGCCAACGCGGCGGCCAGCATCGTCAGCTCGTACCGGTCGGTGAGCAGCACGGGGCTGGTCAGCCACGGACTGGAGGGGCTCGGCGGCATGGAGCAGCACGATAGGTGCCCGGCGCCTGGAGCGTCCGGGGAGGTCGTCCTAGAGTGGTCGGGTGGCCGGACCCCTCGCGCCCGCGCGCACCCCCGAGACGACGACCGGGGAGGAGTTCCAGGTCGACCGCCCGTGGGTCACCGTGGTCTGGGACGACCCGGTCAACCTGATGACCTACGTGACATTCGTGCTGCAGGAACTCTTCGGCTACGACGAACCCACCGCCACCGAGCTGATGCTCCAGGTGCACAACGAGGGGAAGGCCATCGTCAGCTCCGGCCCGCGCGAACGCATGGAGCACGACACCAACCGGCTGCATGCCTACGGGCTCTGGGCCACCTTCCAGCGCGACTCGTGAAGCCCTTCCGCCGCCGCGGTGACGAGGTCGTCGCCCGGTTCGTCGACGCCGAGGCCAGCATCATCGGCCTGCTGCTGGACCAGTTGGAGCAGCTGCTCACCGCCGATCCGGAGGACGCCGGTGGCGACCCGGTGCTCGACCGGCTGCTGCCGTCCGGGCACGAGGACCTCGAGGTGGCCGCCGACTACCGCGAGCTCACCGAGTCCGCGCTGCGCGCGGGCAAGGCCGATGACCTCGCCCTGGTCCGGGCCAGCCTGCCGCCGGAGGGCGGGGAGGTCCGGCTGGACGACGACCAGGCGCGCGCCTGGCTGCGCACGACCAACGACCTGCGGCTGGCGCTGGGCACCCGGCTCGACATCACCGCCGACACCGAGCCCCCCGAGGACCCGGCGGGGGAGGAGGGCGCCCAGCTGACCGTCTACTACTGGCTCACCGCCGTGCAGGGGTCGCTGGTCGACGCGCTCGCCGCCGGTCGAGGCGGCCGAAGGTGAGCAGCACCAGCACGGCGATCAGCAGGTCGGCGACGAAGAACACGTAGACCAGGCTGGGCACGGTGAGGCCCTTGACGAGCCCACCGATGCAGGACAGCAGGGTGATGCCGGACAGCGCCAGCACCAGCAGCAGCGACAGTGCCCGCCCGGTGACGAGCAGACCGAACTCGATGCGGTCGGCCCGGACGTCGATGCTGGACCGCCCCGTGCGCCGCAGCAGCCCACCGGCGCCCACCACGAACGCCGGTACCGGGAGCAGCAGCACGCCGACGACCATCAGCACCTCGAGGACCACAGGGCCCGACGTTATCGGCTGGACACCCACGCGACACAGCCCGTTCTCGCTCCGGGTCTCCGGACTCACCCGTTCCGGTGGGCCGGGACGGGGGAGGTGAGAAGCCCGCCAGGCACCCGGCCTAGACTGGTCCCGTGCTGCGCATCGATCGCGCGACCTACGACGCCATCGTGGCCCACGCCCGGAGAGACCACCCGGACGAGGCCTGTGGCGTCGTCGCCGGGCCCGAGGGCAGCGACCGTCCCGAGCGCTTCATCCCGATGCTCAACGCGGCGCGGTCGCCCACGTTCTACGAGTTCGACAGCGCCGACCTGCTGAAGCTCTACCGCGACATGGACGACCGGGACGAGGTGCCGGTGGTCATCTACCACTCGCACACCGCCACCGAGGCGCGGCCCTCGCGTACCGACATCAGCTACGCCTCCGAGCCGGAGGCGCACTACGTGCTGGTCTCCACCCGCGAGCACGGCCCGCAGACCGGTCAGGCCGGCGACGACGTCGAGTTCCGCAGCTTCCGCATCGTCGACGGCGAGGTGAGCGAGGAGGACGTCGATGTCGTCGAGTCCTACCTGTTCGGCCACTCGCCGACGACCGTCGTCTACGACTGAGACCTCCCGCACCCCGCGGCCGGCGGAATCCCCGGCCCCGGTGCGGCGTTGCCGCCTGCAGTCGCACCGCCCACCGTGGCGGCGCAGCCCGTTCCACCGTTCGTCACGCCCACCCCACCATCTGAAGGAGTACGCCCAGCATGGCCATCGAGGTCCGGATCCCCACCATCCTGCGCACCCACACCGGCGGCAACAAGACCGTCGAGGGCAGCGGCGCCACCCTCGGTGCCCTGGTCGACGACCTCGACGCGAAGCACCCCGGCCTCAAGGGCCGCCTGGTGACCGACGAGGGCAAGCTGCACCGCTTCGTCAACGTCTACGTCAACGACGAGGACGTGCGCTTCACCGGTGCGCTGGACACCGCCGTCAAGGACGGCGACTCGGTGACGATCCTCCCGGCCGTCGCGGGCGGCTGCTGACCGGAGTCGCTCCGCCGCAGCAGCCGCTCACCCCAGGAGACCCGTCATGGCCCGCTTCGCTTCCCTCGTCGAC
>JAOPUQ010000353.1 GCA_025963425.1 Modestobacter sp.
CCCTCACCCTCGTGGATCAAGCCCAGGAGGATGTGCTCGGTGCCGATGTAGTTGTGGTTGAGCATCCGGGCCTCTTCTTGAGCCAGGACGACCACCCGACGGGCTCGGTCGGTGAACCGTTCGAACATCTGCTGTATCTCCTCTGACCGGCTGGACCTGCTGTGCTCGTGCCCCCTCGCAGGGGACGGTGGACACCCGACGTTCGTCGGCGCGCTGGGCACCGGTCGCTCCACTGTAGTTCGCACCACCCGACTGGCGTCCACACAGGACTGCGCGGACGGCGAGTGGCTCGTCTGGTCCAACTCCCGGCACACGGGTGCTGTTCCGACCCGGTTACGCCGACAGCGGACGACGTTCCGGGGAAGACACCGACGGCCCGGCTCCCCCGAGGGGGACCGGGCCGTCGGCGAGGTGGAGCTGGGTCAGTGCGCGGCCTCGAAGGCCTCGACGACGCTGGCCGGGATGCGGCCGCGGTCGCTGACCTCGTGGCCGTTCTTGCGGGCCCAGTCGCGGATCGCGCCGGCCTGCTCGCGGTCCATCCGGCCGCCGCCGGTGGCCTTGGAGCGACCGCCACCGGAGGCCCGGTTGCCGCGGCTGCTCACCTTGCGGGCGGCGGAGACGTACTTGCCGAGGACGTCGCGCATCTCGGAGGCGTTCTTCTCCGACAGGTCGATCTCGTACGTCGTCCCGTCGAGGGCGAAGGTGACCGTCTCGTCAGCGGAGATGCTGTCGTCGAGGTCGTCGCTCAGGATCACCTGGACCTTGCGTGCCATTGTCTGCTCACTCCTGTTGCTGCGGGGATGTGGACCGTGGGAATAACTGCCCCCGTGCGTTCCGGGTCCATTGCACCACAGGTCGCAGCAATTATGCGAATTCCGGGTGTATTCCCAGGTGAATCACCCCGAGTGGGTGAGCTATTGGTGGAGCGGCCGCACCAATGGGAACAGGATCGTCTCCCTGATGCCCAGACCGGTGAGCGTCATCATCAGCCGGTCCATCCCGAAGCCCATGCCGCCGGTCGGCGGCATGCCGTACTCCAGTGCCTCGAGAAAGTCCTCGTCGAGCACCATCGCCTCGGGGTCGCCGGCCGCGGCCAGCAGCGCCTGGGCGGTGAACCGCTCCCGCTGGGCGACCGGGTCGACCAACTCGGAGTAGGCGGTGCCCTGCTCGATCCCGCCGATGTAGAGGTCCCACTTCTCCGCCAGTCCGGGCACGGAGCGGTGCGCCCGGGTCAGCGGCGAGGTGTCCAGCGGGTAGTCGATGACGAACGTGGGCGTCTGCAGCGTGTGCTGCACCAAGGCCTCGAAGATCTCCTCGACCACCTTGCCCGGCAGCCAGGCGGGGTCCACGCCGACGTCGTGCCGCTCGGCCAGGACACACAGGTGTTCGACCGGCGTCTGCGGCGTGACCTCCTCGCCGACCGCCTCGGAGACGGCGGTGTAGAGCGGGACCTGCGGCCACTCCCCCGACAGGTCCAGTTCTGTGCCGTCGTGGTGACGGGCGACGTGGTCACCGAACAGCGCCGCGCAACACTCCTGTACGAGTTCGCGCGTCATGCTGGCCATTCCCTGGTAATCCCAGTACGCGGCGTATGCCTCGAGCATCGCGAACTCCGGCGAGTGCGAGGAGTCGACACCCTCGTTGCGGAAGTTGCGGTTGATCTCGAACACCCGGTCCAGCCCACCGACGATGCACCGCTTGAGGAACAACTCCGGCGCGATGCGCAGGTAGAGGTCGAGGTCGAAGGCGTTCATGTGTGTGCGGAACGGCCGCGCGGCGGCACCACCGTGCACCGTCTGCAACATCGGGGTCTCGACCTCGAGGAACTGCCGGGCGGTCAGCCCGGAGCGCAGCGTGCGCATCACCGTCGCCCGCTGGTGGACCGTGCGGCGCGCCTCGTCGCGCACGATGAGGTCGACGTAGCGACGGCGGACCCGCAGCTCCTCGCTCATCGGCTTGTGCGCCACCGGCAGCGGCCTCAACGCCTTGGCGGCCAGCTGCCAGGAGTCGGCGAACACCGACAGCTCCCCGCGCCGGGAGGTGCCGACCTCGCCGGTGACCAGCACGTGGTCGCCGAGGTCGACGTCGGACTTCCACTCGGCCAGCCGCTCGGGGCCCACCCGGTCGGCCGAGAGCATGACCTGCAGCTCGGTGTCGCCCTCGCGCAGCGTCGCGAAGCAGAGCTTGCCGGTGTTGCGGGAGAAGATCACCCGGCCGGTGACGCCGACCTGCGCACCGGTCAGCGTGTCCGGCTCGAGGTCGGGGTGGGCGGCACGCACGTCCGCCAGCGACGCCGTCCGCGCCACGCCGACGGGATAGGGGTCGACGCCGGACTCCCGCAGCCGGTCCAGCTTGGCCCGGCGGACGCGCAACTGCTCGGGGAGTTCGTCGTCGGGCAGGCTGGACGGTTCCTCACTCACGGTGAGCAGCCTACGGACGCCGTCCGCCGGCCTGACCACCCGCACCGGCGTGCCCGCTGGACTGGTGCCGCTCGAACGCCAGCCGCAGCCCGTGCACGGTGAGATCGGGCTCCCGTTCGGCGATCATGCGGCAGCTGTCCACCACCAGGCGGTGCAGCCCGCCGGTGGCCACCACCAGCGGCGCGGTGCCGAACTGTTCCAGCAGCTCGCCGGCGATCCGGCCGACGAGCCCGTCGACCAGCCCGGCGAAGCCCAGCACCAGCCCCGACTGCAGCGCGGCGACGGTGTTCTTGCCGATCGCCTGCGGGGGCACGGTGAGCTCGACCGAGCGCAGCTGGGCCGCCCGGGTGGCCAGCGCGTCCAGGCTGACCTCGACGCCGGGGGCCAGCGCCCCGCCGAGGAACTGACCGGCCGGTCCGACGGCGTCGACGTTCGTGGAGGTGCCGAAGTCCACGACGACGACCGGCCGGGCGCTGCCGTCGGAGGCGGTCCCGAAGAACTCGTGCGCGGCGAGGGCGGTGACCACCCGGTCGGCGCCGACCTCACGCGGGTTGTCGACGTGCAGCGGGACGCCGGTGCGGACACCCGGCCCGATGAGGGTCACCGGGACGGCGAGCCGGTCCAGCAGCTGGCGCAGCGCCGGCAGCAGCGCGGGCACGGTCGAGCAGGCGGATACGCCGGTGACCTCGGTGTCGCGGAGCAGCCCGCGCCAGAGCATGTGCAGCTCGTCGGCGGTGGCCCGCGGATGGGTGGTCACCCGCCAGCTGTCGACCCGGCGGTCGCCGGCGAAGGTGGCCAGCACGGTCTGGCTGTTCCCGACGTCCACGGTGAGCAGCACGGGTCACTGCTCCCGCAGGTCCAGGGCGAGGTCCAGGATCGGCGCGGAGTGGGTGAGCGCCCCGACCGAGAGGTAGTCGACCCCGGTCTCGGCGACCGCCCGGGCCACGGCCAGGGTGAGCCCGCCGGTGGCCTCGAGCTCCACCGCGCCGCCCACCTCGGCGACCACCGCCCGCAGCTGGTCGGGCGTCATGTTGTCGCAGAGCAGGAAGTCCGCGCCGGCGTCGACCGCCTCGCGGGCCTGCGTCACCTCGTCCACCTCGACCTGCACCGGCACCTGGGGCGCCCGCTCGCGCACCAGGGCCACCGCGGCGGCCACGGACCCGGCGGCCGCGACGTGGTTGTCCTTCACCATCGCCACGTCGTACAGCCCCATCCGCTTGTTCGACCCGCCGCCGCAGCGCACCGCGTACTTCTCCAGCGGGCGCAGGCCCGGCGTCGTCTTGCGGGTGTCCAGGACCGTCGCGCCGGTGCCGGCGACGGCGTCCACCCAGGCGCGGGTCGCGGTGGCGATGCCACTCGCCCGGCTGGCGATGTTCAGCGCGCTCCGCTCGGCGGCCAGCAGCGCGCGCACCGGGCCGGTGACGGTGAGCAGGACGTCGCCCCGCTCGACCCGGTCACCGTCGGCCGCGCCGGCGGTCAGCGTCGCGTCCGGCGCCAGCCGGGCGATCACCCGGGCGGCCAGCGGCAGGCCGGCCACCACACCGGGCTCGCGGGCGACCAGGTCCGCGGTGCCGACCTGGTCGGTCGGGACGGTGGCCGCGCTGGTCACGTCCAGGGCGACGGCCGCCGCCGGGTCGGCCGGCAGCGGCGTGCCGCCGGTGAGGTCCTCGGCGAGGGTGCGCTCGACCAGCTCGGCCACCCAGGCCTCGTCCAGTCCGGTGCCGGTCAGGTCGGTCGGGTCCGCGTCGCTCACCAGGTCACCGCCACCGGCTCGCCCACCGGGCGACGGGTCAGGCGCATCCCGCCGTCGGCGTCCAGCCGGACGTCCAGGTGCACGCGCCAGGCGTCCTCGGCGTCGGGGTGGTCCTCCCGCCAGTGACACCCCCGGGTCTCCCGCCGCTCCGCCGCGGCCGCGGTCAGCGCGGTGGCCACGGTGAGCAGGTCGGTCGCCTCCCAGCCGGCCACGCCGGGGGCGACGTCCCCGGCGTGGCCGGCCAGCTCGCCGAGCCGGTCGGCGGCCTCCGCCAGGCCCGCGCCGTTGCGCAGCGCACCCACCGAGGCCGACATGGTGCCGGTGAGCTCGCCCCGCACGGCCGGGGCCAGCAGCCCGGCCAGGGCCGCGGCCGCGGGGACGGCGGCGGAGGGGACCGGCAGCTCGCGGGCGAGGGCGGCGCCGATGCGCCCGGCGAAGACCAGCCCCTCGAGCAGGGAGTTCGACGCCAGCCGGTTGGCGCCGTGCACGCCGGTGCAGGCCACCTCGCCGCAGGCGTACAGGCCGGGCACCGTGGTGCGCCCGGCGAGGTCGGTGGCCAGCCCCCCGGAGGCGTAGTGGGCCGCCGGGGTCACCGGGACCAGGTCGGTGACCGGGTCGATGCCGGCCTCCCGGCAGCGGGCGACGATGGTCGGGAAGCGCGCGGCCAGGCCCGGCACCTCGCGGGCGTCGAGCCAGACGTGGTCCACGCCGTCGCGCAGCTGGACCCGGGTGATGGCCTTGGCGACCACGTCGCGCGGTGCCAGCTCGGCCAGCTCGTGCACCCCGGTCATGAACCGCTCCCCCGCGCCGTCCCGGAGCACCGCTCCCTCGCCGCGCAGCGCCTCGGACACCAGCGGCTGCTGGCCGCGGGCGTCGGGCCCCAGGTAGAGGGCCGTGGGGTGGAACTGGACGAACTCCAGGTCGGTGGCGACCGCGCCGGCGCGCAGGCCCAGGGCGACCCCGTCACCGGTGGAGACCGGCGGGTTCGTCGTCGCCGCGTACACCTGGCCCATCCCGCCGGTGGCCAGCACCACGGCGCGGGCGCGGATTGCGCCCACGCCGTCCGAACTGCCCTCTCCCAGCACGTGCAGGGTGACGCCGGCGGCCCGGCCGGCGGCGTCGGTCAGCAGGTCGAGCACCATCGCGTGCTCGACCAGCGTGATGCCCGGGTCGGCGGCGACCGCCTCCCGGAGGGCACGCTGCACCTCCGCGCCGGTGGCGTCGCCGCCGGCGTGCACGATCCGGTCGGTCGAGTGCCCGCCCTCCCGGGTGAGCAGCAGGGCGCCGGCGCCGTCCCGGTCGAAGGCGGCGCCCCAGCTGATCAGCTGGTGCAGGCGCTCCGGCCCCTCGGTGACCAGGGCGTGCACGGCCTCGGGGTCGCACAGCCCGACCCCGGCCACCTCGGTGTCCCGGGCGTGCGCGGCGGGGGTGTCGGCCTCGCCCAGCACGGCGGCGATGCCGCCCTGCGCCCAGCGCGTCGACCCGTCGTCAACCTGCACCTTGGTGACCACGGCGACCGACAGCCCGGCCGCCCGGGCGTGCAGGGCCACGCACAGCCCGGCGACGCCGGAGCCGACGACGCACACGTCGGCGGTGAGCTCCCAGCCCGGCGCGGGTGCGGCCAGGCGCAACGGCAGCCCGAGGGACCCCCTCGCAGAAATGGCCATTTCTGCGAGGCTGGTCACCGAGCGGCGATGGTGTCGCCGCGGACCTGCCCGAGCACGCCCGGGGACGGCGCCGCCGGGTCACCGCCCAGCTCGACGATGCGGTTGTCGCCGTCGACGTGCACCACGCGCGGGATGTAACTCTTGGCCTCGGACTCGTCCATCTGTCCGTAGCTGATCATGATCACCAGGTCGCCGGGGTGCACCAGGTGCGCGGCCGCGCCGTTGATCCCGATGACGCCGGTGCCCCGCTCGCCGGGGATCACGTAGGTCTCCAGCCGGGCCCCGTTGGTGACGTCGACGATCGCCACCTGCTCCCCGGGCAGCAGGTCCGCGGCGTCCAGCAGGTCCTCGTCGACCGTGACCGAGCCGACGTAGTGCTGGTCGGCCTGCGTGACGGTCGCCCGGTGGATCTTGCCGGTGAGCATCGTGCGCAGCATCATAGCAC
>JAOPUQ010000377.1 GCA_025963425.1 Modestobacter sp.
GCCGCGGCATCCTGCGGGCCGCCGGCACGATGGCGGTGGCCAGCCTGGTCTCCCGGCTCACCGGGTTCCTGCGCACCGTGGTGCTCACCGCCGCGCTGGGCTTCGCCGCGGTCGGCAACGCCTACACCGTCGCGAACACCCTGCCCAACATCGTCTACGAGCTGCTGCTCGGTGGCGTGCTCACCTCGGTCATCGTCCCGCTGCTGGTCAACGCCCAGGAGAAGCACGCCGACGGAGGTGTCCGCTACACCCAGCGGCTGCTCACCCTCGCCACCGTCGGGCTGGCCGCGCTGACCGTCGTGGCCGTGCTGGCCGCGCCGGCGCTGACCTGGCTGATGGGCATCCGTGAGTCGGGCAACGAGCCGGGCCAGGTGGACCTGGCGAACTGGCTGGCCCGGATCCTGCTGGTCGAGATCGTCTTCTACGGCATCGGGGCCCTGGCGACCGCGGTGCTCAACGCCCGCCAGGTGTTCGGGCCACCGGCCTGGGCGCCGGTGCTCAACAACGTCGTCGTCATCGCCACCGGGGTCCTGTTCCTGCTGGCCGCCGGGCCCGGTGACCTCACCCCGCTGACCATCACCCCCGCCCAGGTCTGGCTGCTCGGCCTGGGCACCACGCTGGGGATCGCCGTCCAGGCGCTGGTGCTGCTGCCCCTGCTGGGCCGGCACGGCGTCCCGCTGCGCCCGCAGTGGGGGCTGCGCGGCACCGGCCTGGCCGAGGCGGGCAGCCTGGGGCTCTGGGTCATCGGATACGTGCTGGTCAGTCAGGTGGGCGTCGTCGTCGCCAGCATCGTGGCCAACTCGGCCGCCGACGCCGGCGGCCTGGGGCCGCTGGCGTTCGGCAACGCCAGCCTCCTGTTCCAGATGCCCTACGGGATCATCGGCGTGGCCCTGCTGACCGCGCTGCTGCCCCGGATGAGCCGGGCCGCCAGCCGGCACGACGTCCCTGGGGTCGTCGCGGACCTCTCCCTGGGCATCCGGTTGTCCGCGGTCGGCCTGCTGCCGGTGACGGCGCTGCTCGTGGTGCTCGGTCCCGCCGTCGGCACGGTGGCCTTCGGTCGCGGGAACGCCGATGTCGGGGACGCCCGCGGGGTCGGCATCGCGCTCGCCGTGGGTGCCTTCGGGCTGCTGCCGATGGCCGTCACGCTGCTCCAGCTGCGCGTCTTCTACGCGATGAAGGACGCCCGCACCCCCACTCTCATCCAGGTGGCCATGGTCGCCGTCCGGGTGCCCCTGCTCCTGCTGGTCCCGGTCGTCGTCGGACCGGACGACGTCGTCGCGGGCCTGATGGTGGTCACCAGCGCCACGTACGTCGCCGGGTGGGTGGTCGGCAACCTCGCGTTGCGGCGGACGCTGGCCACCGGCGTGGGCACCGGGGCCACCGGAACGGTGCTGCGGATGGCCGCCGTCTCGGCCGTCGCGGCCCTCCTCGGGTGGCTGGTGGTGCACGTCACCGGCGGTGTCCTCGGCACGTCTGTGGCGGGGTCGCTCGGGACCCTCGTCATCGGTACCGTGGTCATCGGCATCGCGGTGGTCGCGGGCGCCGTGGTGGCCAAGGTCCCGGAGGTCTCGGGGCTCGCGGCCGGAGTCCGGGCTCGGCTCGGGCGACCGCGCAGCTCGGGCCGTCCCGGTGCCTGATCCGGGGACGCCGTCCCCGGTCGGAGTGACCAGGAGGTCGGCAACGTCCGTGACGTCGACGACCACCGGGCTGCCCGACCGTTACCGCCCCATCAGTCAGGTCGCCCCGGACGAGCAGACCGCCACCGGGGTCATCCGCTCCTGGCGTGCCCGGGACCGGGTGCTCAACCGTGACGTCGCGCTGCGCGTGCACACCCCTGGCGGCCCGCCGGCCCGGGAGTGGATCACCCGGGCGCTGACCGCCGGTGGGCTGGCCACCCCCGCCCTGTCGATGGTCTACGACGCCGCGGAGGGCAACGGTGGCGACGGCCCCGGTGGAGCCGCCTACGTGGTCAACGAGTGGCTCGAGGGCCAAACCCTGCGCGACCGGCTGGCCGAGGGCGGCCCGCTCCCCGAACGTGAGGCCCGGGCGCTGGTCCGCCGGCTGGCCGAGGGCGTTGCCGAGGCGCACCGGGTCGGCCTGGCCGTCGGTGGGCTCACCCCCGACCACGTCGTCCTGCGACCCGGTGGCCTGGCCGGCCTGCTGTCGGTCCCGGCTGCCACGGGCACCGTGCAGGGCGACATCGAGGCGCTGGGCGCGCTGCTGGAGCTGGCCCTCACCGGTCGGAGCGGCAGCAGCGGCCCCCCGCCGGTCATCGCCTCACCCGACCTCGCCGCCCTGGTGCGGCGGGCGCGATCCGGCGACCCGGCCACCGGCCTGTCCAGCGCCGCCACGATGGTCGCCCTGCTGACCGAGCGGCCCCGTACCGGCCCGCAGGACCAGGTCCGGCCCGACGCGCTGAGCGACAGCGGCTGGATGCGCCGGATGCGCGACCGGCGGGACGTCGCCGACGCCACCGTGCAGCAGCCGGCCGTACCGGGCGGTGACCGCCCGGTACGCGTGGACCGGAGCACCCTGCCCCCCGTGCCGGGCACCCCGGGTCAGCGACCGGGCGAGGCCGGTCGCTGGCCGGTCGCCGACGACGACGCGGAGGACCTCGACTGGGGCTCGACCTTCGCCGACGAGGACGACGTCGCCGACGGGGAGGGCACCGGGCCCTCGGCGCGGCGCCGGTTGGCGCTGGTCGGCCTCCCGCTGCTCGCGCTGGTGATCGTGATCGCCTTCGCGCTCTGGTTCGGCAAGAACGTGCTGTCCGTCGCCGGCTCCGTCGACGAGGTACCGGGCAGCACCCCGTCGGCCGGCGCCCCGGCCAGCTCGTCGGCCGCGGCACCGCCGCCGACGGCGGCCGCCTCCAGCCCGATCCCGGTCACCGCCGCCTCGGTCTTCGACCCCTACGGCGACGGCGAGCCGGAGAACACCAACCGCGTGCGGCTGTCCTTCGACGGTGACCCGTCCACGTCGTGGCAGACACTCGGCTACCGGGGGTCGGCCCAGTTCGGCAACCTCAAGCCCGGGGTCGGCGTCCTCTACGACCTGGGCAGCGCCCAGTCGGTGGGCGCGGTCACCCTGGTCACCGAGCTGCCGGGCACCACCGTCGAGGTGCGCACCGGCGACGACCCCCGCGGCGACCTGGACAGCTTCCCGGTGGCCGTCAGCGGCACGCTCACCGGCACCGACCAGCTCGCCTTCCCCGCCCCGGTCACCGCCCGCTACGTGCTGGTGTGGGTCACCGGGCTGGTCCAGGCCGACGGGGGCTTCACCGGCGGCCTGGCCGAGGTCACCCCGCTCGCCGCCGGCTGAGAAGGGGCCCCTCCTGGGTCCCCTCGCAGGCTCGGGGACCCTGGAGGGGCCGTACCGACCGGGAATGCCCGACCTACCCTGTCCGTTGTGCGCCCCGTGACGAACCACCAGCCCGCGCCCGGTCCCGCCACCTGGGCCGAGAGCCCGCCGGCGATCCCCCCGGCCGAACACGACGGCGTCCGAGATCTGGTGATCATCGGGTCCGGACCGGCCGGCTACACCGCTGCCACGTACGCGGCGCGGGCGAACCTGCACCCGCTGGTGTTCGAGGGCTCGCAGTTCGGCGGCGCCCTGATGACCACCACCGAGGTCGAGAACTTCCCCGGCTTCCCCGAGGGCATCCAGGGTCCGCAGCTGATGGACGACATGCGCACCCAGGCCGAGCGCTTCGGGGCCGAACTGGTGGCCAAGGACGTCACCGAGGTCGACCTCACGGTGGACCCCAAGATCATCAAGATCGGCGACGAGGTCGTCCGGGCACACGCGGTGATCGTGGCCACCGGGTCCAAGTACCGCTACCTCGGTCTGGACAACGAGCAGCGACTGCTCGGCCACGGTGTCTCGGCCTGTGCCACCTGCGACGGCTTCTTCTTCCGCGACCAGGACATCGCCGTCGTCGGCGGCGGTGACTCGGCCATGGAGGAGGCGACCTTCCTCACCCGCTTCGCCAAGTCGGTGACCGTCGTCCACCGCCGGCCGGAGCTGCGCGCCTCGAAGATCATGGTCAAGCGCGCCCAGGACAACGAGAAGATCCGCTGGGCGCTGGGCAAGCAGGTCACCGACGTGCACGGTGAGAACGCCGTCTCCGGGGTGCAGGTGACCGACGTCAGCACCGGCGCGACCGAGGAGCTGCCGGTCACCGGCCTGTTCATCGCGATCGGCCACGATCCGCGCACCGAGCTCTTCGTCGGCCAGTTGAAGCTGGACGACGAGGGGTACGTGGCGGTCGACCACCCGACCACCCGGACCAACGTGGACGGCGTCTTCGCCTGTGGTGACGTCGTCGACCACATCTACCGCCAGGCCATCACCTCGGCCGGCACCGGAGCCTCGGCCGCGATCGACGCCGAGCGGTGGCTCGCCGACACCTTCGGCGAGCGCTGAGCACCGATCCAGCACTCCCGGCCGGCGCTCCTGCGCCGGCCGGCGCACTCCCCCGATCGACAAGGAGCACCACCATGGCAGGCAACACCGTGAAGGTCACCGACGACAGCTTCGCCACTGACGTCCTGGGCAGCGACAAGCCCGTGCTGGTCGACTTCTGGGCGGAGTGGTGCGGCCCGTGCAAGATGGTCGCCCCGGTGCTGGAGGAGATCGCCGCCGAGCACGGCGACAAGCTCACCATCGCCAAGCTGAACATCGACGAGAACCCGCAGATCGCCCGGGACTACCAGGTCATGTCGATCCCGACGATGACCGTCTTCTCCGGTGGCAAGCCGGTCAAGAGCATCATCGGCGCCAAGCCCAAGGGTGCGATCCTCTCGGACCTCTCCGACTACCTCTGATCGACCGGCGCGGTCCGCGCCGTCGACGCCGCCACCGGGCCGCCCCGCGGCCGGTGCGCTGCTCGAGGACTCCCGCCAGGCCCGCCCGTCCGCTTCCGGACCGGCGGGCCTGGTCCGTTCGCGGTCCGTTCCGGAGCCCGTTCGGCGGCCCGCTCTCCGGTCGTGCTCCCCAGCCCGTCCTCCCGTCCCGGAGGTCACCCGATGCGGTGATGCCGGAGCCCCTGCCCGGGTGCCGACCTTCCCCCGGTGCGCGCCGGAGGCCCCGGCAGAGACACAATCGACCCAGACAGTCCGATCCACCCCTCCGTCAACGCCGACGGCCGACCGACGAGGAGCGACGACCCCCGCATGGAGATCCTGCGTCCCGGCAGCTCCGGCCCCGCTGTGGCCGAGGTGCAGGCGGTGTTGCACGCCCTGGAGCTGCTGGCCGGGGACGCCACCGGCGGCGAGGGCGGTCGCGGGGTGTTCGACCAGGCCACCGAGCTCGCGGTGCGGCACTTCCAGCAGGTACGCGGGCTGTCCGTCGACGGCCGCGTCGGCGAGGAGACTTACCGCGCCCTCAACGAGGCCCGCTGGTCGTTGGGCGACCGGCTGCTGCGTTACGACCCCGAGCGCCCGCTGCGCGGGGACGACGTCCGCCGCCTGCAGGAGCTGCTGCTGGAGCTCGGCTACGACGCCGGCCGCGCCGACGGCATCCTCGGGGGCGAGACGGAGGCCGGCCTGCGCGCCTTCCAGCGCGACTACGGGCTCAACGCCGACGGCACCTGTGGCCCGGCCACGCTGCGCGCACTCAAGCAGCTGGGACGCCGGGTGACCGGTGGCCGCCCCCAGTTGCTGCGGCAGAGCGCCTCGCTGGTCGAGTCCGGCCCGCACCTGATCGGCCGGGTCATCGTGATCGACCCCGGGCATGGCGGCGGCGACACCGGCTACACCGCGGGGGAGACCACCGAGGCCGACCTGGTCTTCGACCTGGCCTCCCGGATCGAAGGGCGGCTGGCGGCCGCCGGAGCCAAGGTGTACCTGACCCGGGGGCGTACCGGCGGCCCGACCGCCGAGCAGCGGACAGCGTTCGCCAACGACGCCCGCGCGGACCTGTTCCTCTCCCTGCACATGGAGGCGCACGGCTCGGCGCATGCCCGCGGGGTGGCCAGCTACTACTACGGGACCGGCTCGGGGGCCAGCTCCACCGTCGGCGAGCAGTTCGCCAACCTGGCCCGCCGCGAGGTGATCGCCCGCACCGGGATGCTGGACTGCGGTTCGCACGCCAAGACCTGGGACATCCTGCGCATGACGCGGATGCCCGCCGTCCGCGTCGACTGTGGCTACCTGTCCCACCCGGTGGACCGGCTGCTCCTGCTGGACGCCCGGCTGCGCAGCACCATCGCCCAGGCGGTGGTCGCCTCGGTGCAGCGGCTCTTCCTCCCCGCAGAGGCCGACCCCCCGACCGGCACGTTCCTGCTCCCGGCCGGCGGCTGAGGCCGCCCGATCCGTGACGGGGCGGTCCTCCCCGGCAGGTCGTCGCGGAAGTGCCGTGCGGGGCCGCTTACACTGCGACAGGTGACCCCTCCTGCGTCCGACCCGGCGGTCGGTACCGGACAGGCCGGGGCGCACTCTGTCGGTGCGTCCCCGCACGTCTCCCCGCGGCACCCGCGGCTGGACCCACTGGCGGACCGGTACGCAGCACGCACCCACGGCATGAAGAGCTCGGAGATCCGGGCGCTGTTCTCCGTCGTCAGCCGGCCCGAGGTGGTCTCGCTGGCCGGCGGCATGCCCGCGGTGAGCGCCCTGCCGCTGGACGTCGTGGGCTCGATGATCGGCGACCTCGTCTCCGGCATGGGGGCCCAGACCCTGCAGTACGGCTCCGGGCAGGGTGACCCGCGGCTGCGCGAGCGGATCTGCGACGTGATGGCCCTGGAGGGCATCACCGACGCCTCGCCCAGCGAGGTCGTGGTCACCGTCGGCTCCCAGCAGGCCCTGGACCTGGTCACCCGCGTGTTCATCGACCCGGGCGACGTCATCCTCGCCGAGGCGCCGTCCTACGTCGGCGCGCTGGGGGTCTTCCAGGCCGCCCAGGCGCGCGTCCGGCACGTGGCCATGGACGACGAGGGGCTCGTCCCCGAGGCGCTGGAGGAAGCCCTGGCCACGGCCCGGGCGGCCGGTGACCGGGTCAAGTTCCTCTACACGGTGCCCAACTTCCACAACCCGGCCGGCGTGACGCTGTCCGAGCCGCGGCGCGAGGCGATCATGGCGATCGCCGAGCGGCACGACCTGCTGGTCATCGAGGACAACCCCTACGGCCTGCTGGGCTTCGACATCGAGCCGATGCGCGCCCTGCGGGCCCGCAACGAGCACCGGGTCATCTACCTCGGCTCGTTCTCCAAGACCTTCTCCCCGGGCCTCCGGGTGGGCTGGGTGCTGGCGCCGCTGGCGGTGCGGGAGAAGCTGGTGCTGGCCACCGAGGCGCAGGTGCTCTGCCCGCCCTCCCTGACCCAGTACGCCGTGGCGCGCTACCTGGACACCCAGCCGTGGCGTGAGCAGATCAAGGTCTTCACCGAGCTGTACCGCGAACGGCGGGACGCCACGCTGGAGTCCCTCGCGGCGCTCATGCCCGCCGGCACGACGTGGACCCGCCCGGACGGCGGCTTCTACGTCTGGCTGAAGCTGCCGCACGGGCTGGACGCCAAGCTCATGCAGCCCCGCGCGGTGGCCGCGCACGTGGCCTACGTGCCGGGCATCGGCTTCTACGCCGACGGCCAGGGCCGGGAGTACATGCGCCTGTCCTACTGCTACCCCGAGCCGGATCAGATCCGGGAGGGCGTGCGCCGGCTGGCCCGGGTCATCGAGGCGGAGCTGGACCTGCACTCCACCTTCGACTCCGTCGACACCGGCACCTTCCGGGCCGTTCCGGCCGCGGCGCCCCGGCAGGCTGCGCCCCACGACACCGGCGCGGCGGAGCCGCTCACCGGCCCGGCCAACCGCGATCAGACCGAGGACCCCCGCGCATGACCCAGCCGGACACCGCCACCGCAGCCACCGGCACCGCGTCCCGCGAGGAGCACCCGCTGCGGGTTCTCGTTCTCGCCGGCGGGCTCACCTTCGAGCGCGAGGTGAGCCTCTCCTCCGGCCAGCAGGTGGAGGAGGCGCTGCGGCGGGCCGGCGTGGACGCCGAGCTGCACGACGCCGACTCCGAGCTGCTCCCCGGGCTGTCGGCCAGCCCGGCGGACGCGGTCTTCATCGCCCTGCACGGCGCCACCGGTGAGGACGGCGCCCTCCGCGCGGTGCTGGACCTGGCCGGCGTCCCCTACGTCGGGTCGCCGGCCGCCGCCTGCCGGCTGGCCTGGGACAAGCCCGCGGCGAAGTCCGTGGTGCGCTCCGCCGGGGTGACCACCCCGGACTGGGTGGCGCTCCCGCACAGCACGTTCCGGGAGTTGGGCGCCGGCGCGGTGCTGGACCTCATCGTCGCCCGCCTGGGTCTGCCGCTGATGGTGAAGCCGGCCTCCGGCGGGTCGTCGCTGGGCGTGCAGAAGGTCAGCCGGGTCGAGGACCTGCCCGCCGCGATGGTCAGCTGCTTCGCCTACGGCGACACGGTCATGGTCGAGCGGTTCGTCGACGGCGTGGAGCTCGCGCTCTCGGTGGTGGACCTGGGCGAGGGCCCGGAGGCCCTGCCGGCGGTCGAGATCGCGCCGGAGTCCGGCGTCTTCGACTACACCTCGCGCTACACGCCGGGGATGACCGAGTACCACGCACCGGCGCGGGTTCCCGACGAGGTCGCCGCCCGGGCGGCCGCGGTCGCCCTGGACGTGCACCGGGCCCTGGGGCTGGCGGACCTGTCCCGCACCGACGCGATCGTGACGCCGGACGGCGAGGTGCACTTCCTCGAGGTGAACGTCTCCCCGGGGCTCACCGAGACGTCGATGTTCCCGATGGCCCTGGAGGCCGCCGGGCACACCCTGGGCGAGGTACTGGCCGGCCTGCTCGACCGGCGGGCGCACACGCACCGCTGACCGCGCCCCGCCCCCGGCGGGAAGCGTCAGTGACGCAATCGCGAGCCCGGTCGTCCTCCGGCCGACACCGTGACCAGGTGTCGTGCCCCCGCGCGTCGAGCCGTTCCGACCGGAGGGATCAGGACTGCGGACTGCGCCCGGTGATGTCGGGCGCCATCATGCCGACGATCCGCTGCAGGTCGTCGACCGAGCCGAACTCCACCACGATCCGGCCCTTCGCGCGGCCGATCTGGACCTTGACCTTGGTCTCGAACACGTCGGACAGCCGGCCGGCGAGGTCCTCGACCCCGGGGGCGGTGAGCTTGCGGTTGTTCCGCCGGGCGGCCGCGGGGGTGGCGGCCACCGCGAGGGAGACCGCCTCCTCGGTGGCGCGCACCGACATGCCCTCGGCCACGATGCGGGTGGCCAGCGCCTCCTGCGCCTCGGCCTCGGGGAGGCCGAGCAGCGCCCGGGCGTGACCGGCGGACAGCACGCCGGCGGCCACCCGGGTCTGCACCTTCACCGGCAGCTTCATCAGCCGGATGGTGTTGGTGACCTGGGACCGGCTGCGCCCGATCTTGCTGGCCAGCTCCTCGTGGGTGGCGCCGAACTCCTCCAGCAGCTGCTGGTAGGCGGCGGCCTCCTCCAGTGGGTTGAGCTGGACCCGATGGATGTTCTCCAGCAGGGCGTCGCGCAGCATCGCGTCGTCGGTGGTGTCCCGGATGATGGCCGGGACGCTGTCCAGGCCCGCCGCCCGGGCGGCACGCAGCCGGCGCTCGCCCATGATGAGCTCGTAGCCGCCATCGGGCCCCTCCCGGACGACGATCGGCTGCAGCAGGCCGAACTCCCGCACCGAGTGCGTGAGCTCGTCCAGCGCGTCGTCGTCGAAGGCGAGCCGGGGCTGCTTGGGGTTGGGGACGATGTCCTCTACCGACAGCTCCCGCAGCTGCGCGCCCGGGACGCCGACGACGTCGGGGCCCGCCGGGACGGCCAGCGCGGTCACCGGGGCGGCGCGTTCGGCCCAGCCCGGCGAGGTGGGACGCTCCGCCGTCCCCACCGCACCGGCCGCCTCCGCCGCCTCAGCGGCCCGGGCCGCCGGGGTCGCCGTCGGCGCCGGGGCGCTGGTGGGGATGAGGGCCGCCAGACCCCGGCCGAGACCGCCGCGCTTGGTCATTCATCCTCCTGGCTGGTGCTCGGGTTCCGCGGTCGCGGCGCGAGCGGGGTATCGGTGGAGCAGTTACGGAGACGGATCGGTACGGTCACGATCCGTGCCTGCCGGTGAGTCCCCGGGTGGTCACCGGCTCGCCGAGCACGAGCGCGGCCACCGACGGGGCCGGCGGGGGCGGCGGCGGTGGAGTCCGCGGCTCGAGCCGGGACCCGCGCTCGGCGAGCTCGCGGGCGGCCTCGACGTAGCTCGTCGACCCGCGCGAACCGGGGTCGTAGGTGAGCACCGACTGCCCGTAGCCGGGCGCCTCGCTGACCCGCACGTTCCGGGGGATGACCGCCTTCAGCACCAGGTCACCGAAGTGGCTGCGCACCTCGTCGGCCACCTGGTCGGCCAGCTTGGTCCGGCCGTCGTACATGGTGAGCAGGATGGTGGAGACCGAGATGCCCGGGTTGAGGTGCGCCCGGACGAGGTCGATGTTGGAGATCAGCTGACCGAGTCCCTCCAGCGCGTAGTACTCGCACTGGATCGGGATGAGCACCTCGTCGCCGGCCACCAGCGCATTGAGGGTGAGCAGCCCCAGCGACGGCGGACAGTCGATCAGGACGTAGTCCGGCTGCAACTCGGGCGGCTGTTCCCGGAGGTAGGCCTCGATGGCCCGGCGGAGCCGGTGCTCGCGGGCCACCACGGAGACCAGCTCGATCTCTGCGCCGGCCAGGTCGATCGTCGCCGGGACGCAGCGCAGGTGCGGGCTCGCGGTCGTGGCGTGGGCGACCTCGGCCAGCGTCGCGTCACCGATCAGGGCGTCGTAGATCGAGGGGGTCCCCACCGTGTGGTCGACCCCGAGGGCGGTGCTGGTGTTGCCCTGCGGGTCCAGGTCGATGACCAGCGTCCGCAGGCCGTACATCGCCAGTGCGACGCCCAGGTTCACCGTCGACGTCGTCTTGCCGACGCCGCCCTTCTGGTTGGCCACGGTGATGACCCGGATCCGCCCGGGGGCGGGGAAGGGCTCCTGGTCGGCCGCGTGCAGCACCCGGGTCGCCCGCATCGCCTCGGCGGCGATGGGGCTGTCGAACTCCGCACCGACGGACTGGTCGGCGGTCAGGCTCTGCCGCAGCCGCTCGCCCGGGTCGGTCATCGGTGCATCCCCCTCACCGCCGTGTTCCACGTGGAACGCGGCGCTCGTCGCGCTGTTCCACGTGGAACGGTCCCCGTCCGGAGCGGGACCGTCATCGGCCACCGCGCGTCATGACCACCACGGTAGTGGCTGCGGCACCGAGCTCCACACCGACTGCCCGCGTGTGCACGCCGCGCATGCCGGCCGCCTCGAGTTCGGGTACCAGACCGGGCACCTCGGCCGCCGCCCGGGCACCGACCAGGGCGATCAGCTGGGCGCCGGGCCGCAGGAGCCCGCGGCACCAGCCGACCAGCCGGGGGAGGGGCGCCACGGCCCGCGCGGTGACCACGTCGACCGGCCCGACCGCCCGCACCACGGACGGCTCCTCGGCCCGGCCCCGCACGACCCGCCAGGGAGCGCCCAGCGAGGTGACGACGTCGGTGAGGAACTCGACCCGGCGGGCCATCGGCTCGACCAAGGTCATCGTGAGGTCCGGGCGGGCCAGCGCCAGTGGGATACCGGGCAGCCCGGCACCACTGCCCACGTCGACCACCCGGGCGCCGGCCGGCACCGCCTCGGCGAGCGCGGCGCTGTTGAGGACGTGCCGGTCCCACAGCCGCGGGACCTCCCGCGGCCCGATCAGCCCGCGGACGACGCCGTCCCCGGCCAGCATGGCCACGTAGGCCGCGACGTCATCGAGGGCATCACCGAAGACAGCCGCTGCACCTGCGGGTATTTGCGGAACGATGACGTCCTGTACTGATCCCTCGACCTCGTCCGGCCTGCCCCGCCCGGTGTCCTCCCCCTCGGTCACGCGTCGGGCAGGACCACGACGCGGCGGTTCGGCTCCTCGCCCTCCGACTCGCTGTGCACGCCAGTCGCAGCGGCAACGACGTCGTGCACCACCTTGCGCTCGAACGGGTTCATCGGCGACAGCCGCTCCGGCTGGCGGCTCTCGGCCACGCGCTCGGCCGCCGCGGTGGCCAGGCTGGTGAGGTCCGCGCGACGCTTGGCCCGGAATCCACCGATGTCGAGCATCAGGCGGCTGCGCACGCCGGTGGCCTGGGCGACGGCCAGCCGGGTCAGCTCCTGCAGCGCCTCGAGCGTGGCGCCGTCCGGCCCGATCAGGGTGCGCAGCTCGCCGCCGACGACGGCGACCGAGGCGCGGTCACCCTCGACGTCCAGGTCGATGTCGCCGTCGACGTCGAGGATGTCGAGCAGGCGCTCGAGGTAGTCGCCGGCCACGTCGCCCTCGCGGACGAGCAGGGTGTCGGGCGACTCGTCGTCGGCACCGTCCTCGTCGTCCTCGTCCTCGTCGTCCTCGTCGTCGCTCTCCAGAACGTCGACCAGCTCCACGACGGCGTCGGCGGACGCCTCGTCGGCATCGGGCAGTGCGGGGTCCCCGCTACCGCCGGTCTGGGGCAACACCGCATCCGAGGTCGCCTCGGCGGTGGCTGCGGTGTCGTTGTCGGGTGCACTCACGGTGGTTCCTCCCAGAGTCGTGCAGGCGGCCGGGCGAACCCGGTGGTCGATGGCCGGCGGCGGCCGGCGGGCCGGTGCAGTGGGCACCGGCCGGCGGAGTCAGCGGCGCTTGCGCTTCCCACGGTTGGCCGGCGCCGACCCCGAGCCGGACCCCCCACCGCGCGGCCGGCTTGAGGCACCCGAGGGGCGGCCGTTCACGCCGCCGGATCCGGCGGCCGTGCCGCCTGTCGCTCCCGGGGTCGGGGGCACGGACTGCCCCTCGGTGCCGGTCTCGTCGGACTCCGGCAGCGCACCGTCGGGACCGACCGTGGACTCGGGGGCCACCGTGGACTCCGGGGCCACCGTGGACTCGGGAGCGGCGGCAGCCGGGCGACCGGGCTTCGGGCGGACCGGCTTGGCACCGGGCTTGGGCGCGAGCGCCTTGGTGTCGATGACCGGCTTCTCGGCGGCGGCCTTGGCCAGCGCGGCGGGCGAGCCGGGCGGCGGGAGCGCCTTGAGGATGTAGAACTGCTGGCCCAGCGTCCACAGGTTGTTGGTGAACCAGTACAGCAGGACGCCGATGGGGAAGAAGAAGCCGGAGACGAAGAGGCTGATCGGCATGCCGTAGAGCAGCAGCTTCTGCACGGTGGCCGCCTGGCCCTCGACCGGCCCCGAGCGCCTCTGGATCTGCTTCTGGGTGAAGAAGGTCGTGGCACACATGACCACGATCAGCACCATCGCGACGACGCGGATGCTGCCGTACGTGACACCCGGCAGGGCGAGGATCGCGTCGGCCTTGGGGCCGTCCATGTTGAACGACGAGGAGATCGGCGCACCGAACAGGTCGGCCTTGGCGGCCTGGTCGGTGAGCCGAGCGTCCCAGCTGTACAGGCCCGGCTTGTCGGGGGCGAGCCGGCGCAGCACGTGGAACAGCGCGATGAAGACCGGGATCTGCGGCAGGATCGGCAGGCAGCCGGCGAGCGGGTTGACCCCGCGCTCCTTCTGCAGCGCCATCATCGCGGTGCTGAAGCCCTGCTTGTCACTGCCGTACTGCTTGCGCAGCTTCTGGATCTCCGGCTGGATCTCCTGCATCGCCCGCTGGGACT
>JAOPUQ010000378.1 GCA_025963425.1 Modestobacter sp.
TTCCAGGCGCCGGCCACCGGTTCGGTGGCGGCCGCGGCGGCGTCGGCCGCGGCCGGTACGTCGAGCAGCGTGGCTGTCACCGCCGCCAGCGCCGGCCACCAGGGATCGGGCGCGGCGTCCAGGTAGCGGATCTCGAGGAACCCGCGCAGCCGTACCGGGGGGAAGAGCGTGGTCAGGTGGTAGTCGAGGTCGTCGGCCGTCGGTCGCCGACCGCCCGGACCACCCCCGGTGACCCAATCGGCGAAGGACGTGCGGCCGCGCACCGGCGCGATACCCCCGGCGCGGTTCCGGACCAGCATCACCGGTGCGGCCAGCGCGTACTCGGCCCATTCTGCGGCTGGTGGGTCCCGGCCCAGCAGCGGACCGCAGCGCGACTGGTCCACCTCGCCCCACACGTGCTGCCGGCTGGAATGCCAGCCGGTCTCCCGGGCGGCCAGCATCGGCGAGCAGGCGGAGACCGCGACCAGCACCGGCCCGAGGGCGTGCGCCAGCGCCACCCGCGCCACCCACCCGGACGCCGGCCCGGCCTCGAGGTTCACCTGCAGGGACGCCGTCGAGCTCATCATGGCCACGCCGGCCGGCAGGCAGCCGACGTCTGCGAAGTGCTGTTCCATCGCGACGTAGCGCGGGCCCGGGCTGACCCGGCGGGCCGGCCGGCACGGGTCCGTTCCCACCGGCGCCAGCCCGAGTCCCGCCGCCCGCAGCCCGGCACGGACGACGCCGGTGTCGGCCCGCAGCGCGGACACCGCGGCGGTCACGTCGGCCAGCGGTGGGCCGGAGAGCTCCACCTGGCCACCGGGCTCCAGGGTGACCCGGCTGCTCCCGGGCAGCGGTGGCAGGGCAGCGACTGCAGCGGTCACCCGGTCCCAGGGCACCCGCACCGCCGGCGCGCTCAGGTCGACCAGGTGCGACTCGAGTTCGAGCCCCACCGGACCCGGGGGCGTCGGCCGCAACGCCGTCGCGGCGACGTGCGCCCGGGCGGCGTCCAGGTCGGGCAGGACGTCGGGATCGGAGATCGCTGCCGTGGCGGCCATCGGCCACCCCCTCCAGGTCCGGACCGGTCGACGTCGACCGCGGGTCGGTGCGGGGGCGGCGCGTCGGGCGGGGCCGTCCTCGCCCTCTATCCTCCACGGAACCCAGTCGCGGGCAACCCGCCCGCCGGGGCGCCGCCCGCGGGATGCGCCCTTCCCCGGATGGGCAGGTCGAGGCCTAGGACGGGCAACGCCGGGTAGGAGTGGGCAGACCGTTGCCGTCGGGGCAGCGCAGACGGCACGGACGGGAGCTCGCGCGCATGGACGGGGCAACGGGGTCCGCGGGCCACTGCGCACTGATCGCGGACTCGGACGCCGACCTCGTCGCCGGTGCGACGACGTTCGTCTGCGACGGACTGGCCGCCGGTCAACCGGTCGTCATCGCGTGCACGGGAGAGACGGCGGTGCTGCTGCGAGGGGCGCTGCGCGACTATCCGAAGACCCACTGGACCGAGTGGTCGGACGTGTTCGGCAGCGGTGCGGCGGCCGCGGTCACCGCCGTCCGCCGGCTGGCGGAGCGGCACCGCACCACCGACGCCCCGGTGGTGCGGGTGGTCCTGGAGCCGTTCGTCGGCCCCGACCCGGACACCTGGCGGGAGTGGCAGCGCTACGAGGCGGTGCTGGACCACGAGGTCACCGACGAGCCGGTGCTCACGCTGTGCGTGACCGACACCCGACGGGTGCCGCCGCCGCTGGTCGCCGCCGCGCGGGCCACCCACCCGGTGCTCGCCACGGCCGACGGGGAGCAGCCGAACCCCGACCACGTGGATCCGGAGGACTTCCTGCAGTCGCTGCCGGTCCCGCCCGAGCCGCTGGAGGACACCGAGCCGCTGCTGCAGGCCGACGCCGTCCGCGACCTGCGGGGGCTGCGCCGGGAGCTGGCCGACCGGGCCGCCGACGCCAAGCTCGCGCCGGGCTCGGAGCCGGCGCTGGAGGACTTCCTGCTCGCCGTGGACGAGATGACCACCAACGCGCTGCGGCACGGCCGGCCCCCGGTCAGCCTGCGGCTGTGGGCCAACGAGGAGCGGCTGGTCTGCACGATCACCGACCGCGGTGCCGGGTTCGAGGACCCGTTCATCGGCTACGGCCCCGCGCACGGCGAGGACCTCTCCCTCGGGGGGATGGGGCTGTGGCTGGCCCGTCAGCTCTGCGACCACGTCGACATCACCCCCGACGGCACGGGCGTGCAGGTCCGGCTGACGACCGTTCTGGACTGAGCCGGTGAGCTCAGCCCGGGACCGCGACGCCGAGGGGCGGGCCCGCAACGCCCGGCCTCGCGACGCCCTCGGCCGGCCGCTGCCGCACGGGGCGGTGGGTGAACCGCGGGCGCCGGAGGGCGTCGTCCGGACGCCGGCGCAGACGCTGGCCGAGGCGCAGCAGCTGCTGGACGCCGGCCGCCCGTTCCACGCCCACGAGGTTCTCGAGGACGCCTGGAAGACCGGGCCGGCGTCCCAGCGCGACCTGTGGCGGGGGCTGGCGCAGCTGGCCGTCGGGCTCACCCACGCGGCCCGCGGCAACCGGGCCGGCGCGGTCACCCTGCTCGACCGCGGTGCCCGGTCCCTGGGCACGGCAGCCGGTGAGGCCGGCCGGCTCGGGGTGGACGACGTCGGGCTGGCCCGCTGGGCGGCCCGGCTGTCGGCGGCCGCCGGGGCCGACGCACCGCTGGACCTGGACCCCCCGCAGCTGCGGCGCCCGCCGGCACCTTCCGCCGGGAAGTGACCCGCGGCACACTCGCGGAGGTGAAGACCTTCGAGGCAGCGATCCGGATCGACGCCGGCGCCGAGCTCGCGTGGCAGGTCCTGGTGGACGTCGGGGGCTGGCGCGACTGGGACTCCGGCGTGGACCGGGTGGACGGCTCGGTCGCGCTGGGACGGAAGCTCGTCGTCATGCCGGCGGTCTCGCACGGGGACCGCACCAGCTGGACGGTCACCGAGATCCGTCCCGCCGAGGCGATGCGCTGGCAGCGGGGGTGGCCGCTGGGCGCGTTCACCGCCGAGCGGACGTTCCGGCTGGACCCGCAGGGCGACGGCAGCACGGAGTTCGTCGTCCGCGAGCAGGACAGCGGACCGCTGACCGCCCTGGCGCTGCGCGGGGTCCCGGACCTGAACCCCTCCTTCCGTCAGTTCGCCACCGGCCTCAAGGCCCGCGCCGAGCAGCGGGCGGCGCAGCTGTCCGGCTGATCTTCCGCAAAGCGGGATGCGTCGGCCGCTCAGTGGAAAACCCACGGTGCCGGTGTCAGGATGGGCCGCACCATGAGCACCGACATCCAGCAGGGCAGCACCGCAGCGGCTCCGGCCCGCGGTCCGGTCACCTCGGCGTCCTACTCGATCACCGTCCGGCTGTCCGCCGACGGCGACCCGTCGAGCATCGGGCGCATCGCCACCGCCGTCGGCAGCGCCGGCGGCGCGGTCACCGCCATCGACGTCGTCGAGTCCCGCCCCGACGGGCTGACCGTCGACGTCACCTGTTCGGCCGCCGACGCCGCGCACTCCGAGGAGGTCGTGGCGGCGCTCGACTCGGTCGAGCACGTGCACGTCCGCAAGGTCAGCGACCGCACGTTCCTGCTGCACCTGGGCGGCAAGATCGAGGTCGCCTCCAAGGTCCCGCTGAAGACCCGCGACGACCTGTCCATGGCCTACACCCCAGGCGTCGCGCGGGTCTGCCTGGCGCTGGCCGACCACCCGGAGGACGTCCGCCGCCTCACCATCAAGGGCAACACGGTCGCGGTGGTCACCGACGGCTCCGCGGTGCTGGGCCTGGGCGACATCGGCCCGGGCGCCTCGATGCCGGTGATGGAGGGCAAGGCGGCGCTGTTCAAGCGGTTCGGTGGCATCGACGCCTGGCCGATCGCGCTGGATACCCAGGACGTCGACGAGATCGTGCGCACCGTCGAGCTCATCGCCCCCGGCTTCGGCGGCATCAACCTCGAGGACATCTCCGCCCCGCGCTGCTTCGAGATCGAGGCCCGGCTCCGCGAGAAGCTGGACATCCCGGTCTTCCACGACGACCAGCACGGGACGGCGATCGTCGCCCTCGCCGCGCTGCGCAACGCACTGCGGGTGGTCGACAAGCGGATCGAGGACGTGACGATCGTGGTGGCCGGGGGCGGTGCCGCCGGGACGGCGATCGTGTCGCTCCTGCTCGAGGCCGGTGCCGGGCAGGTGCTGGTCTGGGACCGGGAGGGGATCCTCTCGCCCGACGACGACCGGCTCTCACCGGCCAAGCTCGACCTGGCCCGCCGCACCAACCCCGGTTGTGTCCGCGGCGAGCTGCCCGACGCCCTGGTCGGGGCGGACGTGTTCATCGGCGTCAGCGCGGGCAACGTGCTGCCGGTCGAGGCGCTGGCGCGGATGGCCGACCGCGCCGTCGTCTTCCCGATGGCCAACCCGACCCCGGAGGTCGACCCGGTGCGCGCCCGGCAGCACGCGGCCGTGGTGGCCTCGGGCCGGTCGGACCTGCCGAACCAGATCAACAACGTGCTGGCGTTCCCCGGCGTCTTCCGGGGGCTGCTGGACGCCCGCGCGAAGGAGATCCGCCCGGGGATGCTGCTGGCGGCCGCCGACGCGCTGGCCGCGGTGGTGCGGGACGACCAGCTCAACGCCAACTACATCATCCCCAGCGTCTTCGACCCCGCCGTCTCGAAGGCGGTCGCGGCGGCGGTGGAGCAGTCGGCGCGGGCCGAGCCGGGCGCGACCGTGCAGCTCGACGGCGACGCCGACTGACCTGACCGGTCACCCCGCTCGGGGGAGGACGCGGGAGCCGCGGGCGTGGATCATGGGCGGGTGCCCGAGTTGCCCGAGGTGGAGGCGCTGGCCGCGTTCCTGCGGGAGAACGCCGTCGGCCGAGTCGTGACGCGGGTCGACCTGGCGTCGGTCCAGGCGATCAAGACCTTCGACCCGCCGCTGTCGGCGCTCGGTGGGCTGGAGCTCACCGGCGCCTCGCGGATCGGGAAGTTCCTCGACCTCGACGTCTCCGGTCTGCACCTGGTCGTGCACCTGGCCCGGGCCGGCTGGCTGCACTGGCGGGCCGCGCTGCCGACCGCCCCGCCCAAGCCGGGCAAGGGCCCGCTCGCGCTGCGGGTGCACCTGAGCCCGGCAGAGGATGACGCGCCGCCCGACGGGTTCGACCTCACGGAGGCCGGCACGCGCAAGGGGCTGGCGGTCTACGTCGTCCGGACGGCGGCCGACGTCCCCGGCATCGCCCGGCTGGGCCCCGACGCGCTGGCCGTGGACCGCGAGCAGTTCGCCGCGCTGCTGGCCGGCCGGCACGGCCAGCTCAAGGGCGCGCTCACCGACCAGACGCTGGTCGCCGGGATCGGCAACGCCTACTCCGACGAGATCCTGCACGCCGCGAAGCTGTCGCCCTTCAAGCCCGCGGACAAGCTGACCGACGACGAACTGGTCCGTCTCTTCGACGCCGTGCGCGCCACCTTGACCGACGCGCTGGACCGCCAGGTCGGGCAGCAGGCGGCCACGCTCAAGGGCGAGAAGCGCTCCGGGCTGCAGGTGCACGCCCGTACCGGCCTGCCCTGCCCGGTCTGCGGTGACACCGTGCGTGAGGTCAGCTTCGCCGACACCTCGCTGCAGTACTGCCCGACCTGTCAGACCGGCGGCAAGCCGCTGGCCGACCGGCGGATGTCCAAGCTGCTGCGCTGAGCGCCCACCGGCTCAGCCCTCGTAGCCGACCCGGTCGACCTTGCGGTGGTACCGGGCGCCGAGCAGCCCGCCGAGGACGGCGGCCACCAGGGTCACCAGCAGGACGGCGACCAGCGCGATGATCCCGGCCGTCGTCGCCGTGCCCTCGTCGATCGGGATCCGCGGGAGGTTGAGCCGGGACAGCACGTTGTACTGCGCGCCGAACACCAGGCCGGCGAGGGCGAGCAGCAGGACGACGACCAGGCCGATCACCCAGACGGCGATGCCCTGCTTCGCGCCGTCGAAGCGCGCCATCCGCCCGGCCACGTACCCACCGGCCAGGTAGGCGAGGAACAGCAGCACCAGCAGCGCGATGCCCCCGCCGATGCCGAGGGTGGCGGCCTGGTCGGCCGCCTCGCCGGCGCTGTCCAGGCTCGAGGTCAGCCCGAACGCCACCCCGGCGGCCGAGAGCAGGGCGATCAGCAGCACCGCCACGCCGTTGGCCGACAGCCAGCCGAAGAAGGCCGAGCCCCAGGAGATGCCGCCGTAGCGGGCCTTCTGGGCGGCCACCACCTCGGTGCGCGTCGCCGGGGCCCCGGTCGTGTCCGTGGCCGTGTCCGGGTGGGCCGGTGGGCTGACGGCCGGCGCCACGGACGGCGTCGTCGGGGTGCGGTCGGTCGTGGTCACCGTGCGCTCGGCCGTCGGGGCCCCGGCGACCGTGCTCCCGTGCGCGTCCCCCTCGGGAGCGGCCGCGGGGATGGCGGACTGCACGCGGGTGGTGTCGTCGGGCTCGTCGTCTCGGCGGTGGCCGGGCATGGGGTCCTCCTGGTCGACCCACGGGCTGGATCGTCCGCACCGGGATGCCCACCTCGCGCTCGATCAATCCTCGGCCGTCACCATGGGGAACATGGCCTGGGTGACCTTCGACCTGTTCAGCGCGCTGATCGACGCCCGCAGCGGTGGGTCGCAGGCGCTGGCCGCCATCACTGCCGGTCGAGGCTGGGACG
>JAOPUQ010000411.1 GCA_025963425.1 Modestobacter sp.
GACTTCAACCTGACCCGGGAGAGCGTGCTGGGCTCCCGGCTGTCGGCCAGCACGCCGGCCTACGACGTCCAGCAGGCCTGCGGCACCGGCCTGGAGGCGGCCATCCTGGTCGCCAACAAGATCGCCCTGGGGCAGATCGAGTCCGGCATCGCCGGCGGCGTGGACACCACCTCCGACGCCCCCCTCGCGGTGAACGAGGACCTGCGCCGGGTCTTGTTGGCGCTGAACAGTGCGCGGACCCTGCAGCAGCGGCTCAAGGCGCTGTCCGGCATCCGGCCCGGCCAGCTGGCCCCGGAGATCCCGCGCAACGCCGAGCCGCGCACCGGCCTGGCGATGGGCGACCACGCGGCGCTCACCGCCAAGGAGTGGGACATCGGCCGCGAGGAGCAGGACGAGCTCACCGTGCGGTCGCACCAGAACCTCGCCGCCGCCTACGACCGCGGGTTCTTCGACGACCTGGTGACGCCGTTCCTCGGCCTGTCCCGCGACCAGAACCTGCGCGCGGACTCGTCGATGGAGAAGCTGGCCACGCTGAAGCCGGTCTTCGGCAAGGGCGAGGGCGCCACGATGACCGCGGCCAACTCGACGCCGCTGACCGACGGGGCGTCGGTGGTCCTGCTCGGCTCCGACGAGTGGGCGGCCCAGCACGGGCTGCCCGTGCTGGCCCACCTGGTCGACGCGCAGACCGCCGCCGTCGACTACGTGCACGGCGGCGAGGGCCTGCTCATGGCCCCGGCCTACGCCATGCCGGTGATGCTGGCCCGCAACGGCCTGGCGCTGCAGGACTTCGACTTCTACGAGATCCACGAGGCGTTCGCCTCCACCGTGCTCTCCACCCTGAAGGCCTGGGAGGACCCGGCGTTCTGCAAGGAGAGGCTCGGCCTGGACGCCCCGCTGGGCCCGATCGACCGGGCGAAGCTGAACGTCAACGGCTCCTCGCTGGCCGCCGGGCACCCGTTCGCCGCGACCGGCGGCCGGATCGTGGCGAGCCTGGCGAAGATGCTGCACGAGGCGGGCCCGGGCAAGCGCGGCCTGATCTCCATCTGCGCCGCCGGCGGCCAGGGCGTCGTCGCCATCCTCGAGAGCTGACCCCCCGGGCTTTCGGTACCGAAAGCCCGCTCCCGCCGCCCGCTGCGGCCCCCCACTTCCGGGCTTTCGGTACCGAAAGCCCCCGCTGGAAGGACTGACCACGTGAGTGACTGGTACCGCGACTTCGCCAACTCCGGCGTCGGGACGACGATCGTCAAGCAACTCGGACTGCCCCGCCCGGCGGTGCTGCGCCGCTACGAGCCCGGGCAGCCGCTGCTTCCGGGCCCGGCGGTCATCGGCTCGGCGGGGGAGGGGCGGCTGCGCGACGAGCTGACCCGCCTGCTGCGCGACGCCGGGGTGACCGTGCAGTCGCCGGTGACCGCGGACGGTGCGCCCGACGGCGACCGGCCGGCCGCCGTCCTGCTGGACGCGACCGGGCTCACCTCGCCGGCCGACCTGACCAGCGCGCACGACTTCCTCGCCCCGGCGGTCAAGCGGCTGCGGGCCAGCGGCCGGGTGCTGGTGCTCGCCGACCCGCCGGGCGCGGCGGCCTCCCCGGCCCAGGCGGCGGCCCGGCAGGCGCTCGACGGACTGGTCCGCTCGCTCGGCAAGGAGCTGCTGAACGGCTCGACGGCGAACCTCGTGTACGTCCCGGAGGGGGCGGAGGGCTCGCTGGCCAGCCCGGTGCGCTTCTTCCTCTCCGGGCGGTCGGCGTACGTCGACGGCCAGGTGATGAGCGTGTCCGCGGCCGACCTGCCCACCGGGGAGGACGTCGACGCCCCGCTGGCCGGCAAGGTCGCCGTCGTCACCGGCGCCGCACGGGGCATCGGTGCATCGATCGCCCGGGTGATGGCCCGGGACGGCGCGCACGTGGTGGCCGTGGACATCCCGGCGTCCGGTCAGGCGCTGGCCGAGGTGGCCAACGAGGTCGGCGGGACGGCGCTGCAGCTGGACATCACCGCGGCTGATGCGCCCGCCCGGCTGGTCGAGCACCTGCGGGAGCGGCACGGCCGGGTGGACGTCGTCGTCCACAACGCCGGCATCACCCGGGACAAGCTGCTGGTCAACATGGACGCCGCCCGCTGGAACTCGGTGATGGCGGTCAACCTGCAGGCCCAGCTGGACATCACCCAGGCGCTCCTGGACGCCGAGGGCGTGCTGGCGCCGAACGCCCGGGTGGTCTGCGTCAGCTCGCAGTCCGGCATCGCGGGCAACCGTGGCCAGACCAACTACTCGGCCAGCAAGGCCGGGGTCATCGGCATGGTGCGGGCGTGGGCGCCGGCGTTCGCCGAGCGCGGCGCGACGATCAACGCGGTGGCGCCGGGCTTCATCGTCACCGAGATGACCGCGAAGATGCCCCTCGGCACCCGCGAGGTCGGCTCGCGGATCAACTCGCTGCAGCAGGGCGGGCTGCCCGTCGACGTCGCCGAGACGATCGCCTGGCTGTCGCAGCCGGGCAGCGGCGGGGTCAACGGCCAGGTCGTGCGGGTCTGCGGCCAGTCGATGCTGGGCGCCTGATGGCCGAGCGCATCGTGCTGGAGTCCGCGCCGGTGATGCCGGCGCTGTTCGCCCGGGCCGCGCTCACCGCGCGCGGCC
>JAOPUQ010000423.1 GCA_025963425.1 Modestobacter sp.
CCGATCCCGGACACGATGACCATGTCCTCGCGGGCGATGCCCAGGCTGGGCAGGAAGCTCTGGACGGCGTTGAGGATGACGTAGTCACCGCAGCCGGGGCACCAGCGGACCTCCTGGTCGGTCTTGAGGTCCTTGGCCTTCAGCGCGGTCTGCTTCTCCCCGGAGACGGCGACCGACTCCGCGATCGCCGCGGAGATCGGGTTGCCCGGCATGCCGAGGTCGTGGACCTGCGGGCCGTGCACGTGGGCGTTGGTGGACTCGATCGCGGTCACAGGGCCGCTCCCGTCTGTGCAGGGGTGTCGGAGCTGGAGTCGGCGGTGGCGGCCGTCCCGGTGGTGCCGTCGATGACGTCCTGCAGGACGGCGGCCAGTTCGGCTGCCCGGAAGGGCAGGCCGCGGACCTGGGTGTGGCTGTGGATGTCGATGAGGTACTTGGCGCGCAGGATCATCGCCAGCTGCCCGAGGTTCATCTCCGGGCAGATGACGCGGTCGTAGCGGCCGAGGATCTCCCCGAGGTCGGCCGGCAGCGGGTTGAGGTGGCGCAGGTGGACCTGGGCGATGGACCGGCCCGAGGCCCGGATCCGCCGGCAGGCGGCACCGATCGGCCCGTAGGTCGAGCCCCAGCCGATCACGGCCACGCGGGCGTTCCCGTCCGGGTCGTCGACCTCGGTGGCCGGGATGGAGGCGGCGATGCCGTCGACCTTGGCCTGCCGGGTGCGGACCATGAAGTCGTGGTTGTCGGCGTCGTAGGAGATGTTGCCGGTCTTGTCGGCCTTCTCCAGCCCACCGATGCGGTGCTGCAGCCCCGCCGTGCCCGGCACCGCCCAGGCGCGGGCCAGGGTCTCCGGGTCGCGCAGGTAGGGCAGGAACTCCCCGTCCTCCCCGTTGGGCTCGGTGGCGAAGTCCACCCGCAGGTCGGGCAGCTCGTCGATGACCGGCACCGCCCACGGCTCGGCGCCGTTGGCCAGGTAGCCGTCCGACAGCAGGATCACCGGCGTCCGGTAGGTCAGCGCGATCCGCGCCGCCTCCAGTGCGGCGTCGAAGCAGTCCCCGGGTGACCGCGGTGCGATCACCGGCACGGGGGCCTCGCCGTTGCGGCCGTACAGGGCCTGCAGCAGGTCGCTCTGCTCGGTCTTGGTGGGCAGCCCGGTGGAGGGGCCGCCGCGCTGCACGTCGACGATGAGCAGCGGCAGCTCGGTCATCACCGCCAGGCCGATGGTCTCGGCCTTGAGCGCCACCCCGGGACCCGAGGTGGTCGTCACGCCGAGCGCGCCACCGAAGGAGGCGCCCAGCGCCGCCCCGATGCCGGCGATCTCGTCCTCGGCCTGGAAGGTGCGCACCCCGAACGCCTTGTGCTTGGACAGCTCGTGCAGCACGTCGGAGGCCGGGGTGATCGGATAGGCACCCAGGAACACCGGCAGCCCCGAGCGCTGCCCCGCCGCCACGATGCCCAGCGCCAGCGCCTGGTTGCCGGAGATGTTGCGGTACTTCCCGGGCGCCATCGGCGCGGGCTTGATCTCATAGGAGACCGCGAAGGCCTCGGTGGTGACGCCGTAGTTGTAGCCGGCCCGGAACGCGGCGATGTTGGCCGCGGCGATCTGCGGCTTGCGGCGGAACTGCCGCTCCAGGAACCGGATCGTGCCCTCGGTCGGCCGGTGGTACATCCAGGACAGCAGGCCGAGGGTGAACATGTTCTTGCTCCGCTCGGCCTCCTTCTTGCCCAGCCCGGAGTCCGCCAGCGCGTCGGTGGTCATCGACGTCAGCGGCACGGCGACCAGCTGCCAGGACTCCAGCGACCCGTCCTCGAGCGGATTGGTCGCATACCCGACCTTGGCCAGGTTTCGCGGGGTGAACTCGTCGGAGTCCGCGATCAGCAGCCCGCCGCCGGGCAGGTCGGGCAGGTTCGCCTTGAGCGCGGCGGGGTTCATCACGACCAGCACGTCGGGGGCATCCCCGGGGGTCATGATGTCGTGGTCGGCGAAGTGCAGCTGGAAGGAGCTGACCCCGGGCAGGGTCCCCGTTGGCGCCCGGATCTCGGCTGGGAAGTTCGGCAACGTCGACAGGTCGTTGCCGTAGGTCGCCGTCTCGCTGGTGAAGCGACCGCCGGTCAGCTGCATGCCGTCACCGGAGTCACCCGCCAGCCGGATCACGACCCGGTCGAGGGCGACGACGCTCTTCACCAGCCCGCCGGGGGCGGAACTGGGGGCGTCGACGGCCGGGCCGGCGGGGGCGGTGCTGCCTGGTGTGGTGCCAGTCATCTGTTGTGGTACCTCCGACCGGTCAGGTTACGTGCGCGTTGCCGGATGCGACTCGCCGCTGTGCCAACGTGAGGGAAGGCACAGGTCAGCCTGCCCTTTCCTGGGGAGCACCGCGAGGGCCCCGTCGATTCCCCGGCGCCGCCTCCGGTCGCGTGTGCTGGCTCACTCCCCGGGGAGGACGGGGGGAACGGGCGTCGGGCAGCGGGCGTTGAGCGGGCGTGCACCGCTGGAACAACGGTCTGAGGACCGCTCTGCTGCTGGGCCTGATGGGCGGGGTCATCCTGGCCGTCGGTGCGCTGATCGGCGGCCGAGGCGGCCTGTTCATCGCGCTGCTCGTCGCGCTGGCCGTCAACGGCTACGCCTACTTCAACTCCGACAAACTGGCCCTGCGGGCCATGCGCGCCTTCCCGGTCACCGAGACGCAGGCGCCGCAGCTCTACGGGATCGTCCGGGAGCTGGCCACCGAGGCCCGCCAGCCCATGCCGCGGCTCTACGTGAGCCCCACCGACCAGCCCAACGCCTTCGCCACCGGTCGCAACCCGCGCAACGCCGCCGTCTGCTGCACGCAGGGCATCCTGGAGCTGCTCGACCGCCGTGAACTGCGCGGCGTGCTGGCCCACGAGCTCTCCCACGTCTACAACCGTGACATCCTGATCAGCTCCGTCGCCGGGGCGATGGCCACCGTGGTGACCTACCTGGCGCACATGGCGATGTTCGCGTCGCTGTTCGGCGGGGGCCGGTCCGACGAGCGGGGTGGCGGGAACGCCCTGGGCGGGCTGCTGCTGGTCTTCCTGGGGCCGGTGGCCGCCGGGCTGGTGCGGATGGCGGTCAGCCGCAGCCGCGAGTTCCAGGCCGACGCGTCCGGCGCCCAGCTCTCCCGTGACCCCCTCGCGCTCGCCGGTGCGCTGCGCAAGCTGGAGAGCGGCGTGGCCGCCCGGCCGCTGCCGCAGGAGGACCGGCTGGTCGCCCAGAGTCACCTGATGATCGCCAATCCGTTCCGCGGCCAGGGGCCGGCCACGATGTTCGCCACGCACCCGCCGATGCCGCAGCGGATCGCCCGGCTGGAGGAGATGGCCCGCCACCTCGGTCAGGCGTGACCCACGGTGGGGCCCGGCGGCGTGCCGGGCGCCCACCGGGCCGTCAGCCGGGGATCAGCGGTAGTTGTCGAACTGCAGGGCGATCTCGAAGTCCTTGCTCTTGAGCAGCTGCTGCACCGCCTGCAGGTCGTCGCGCTTCTTGCCGCTGACCCGCAGCTGGTCGCCCTGGATCTGGGCCTGCACGCCCTTGGGCCCCTCGTCCCGGATCGCCTTGGCGATCTCCTTGGCCTTGTCCGAGGCGATGCCCTGCTGGATCCGCGCCGACAGCTTGTAGGTCT
>JAOPUQ010000465.1 GCA_025963425.1 Modestobacter sp.
TCGTCGTCGCCGGGTCGCCGGGGCCGCTCACCGCGTCGCAGTCGGCGCGGGTGGGCCGGGTGTAGGTGCCCAGCTCCAGCGGCTCGTCCACGGTCGCGCCGTCGGCGGAGGTCACCGTGACCGACACGTCGACGGTCATGCCCCGGTCGATGTCGGTGCTGCGCAGCTCCACCTGCTCGTCGGGGGTCAGGGCGGCGGCGTCCTGCTCGTCGGTGCCGTCGAAGACGAGCGCGACGCGGTGCTCCCGGTCGCCGTTGGTGACCTGCACGCGGATGATGCCGGGGCCGCAGCTCGGGCCCTGGGTGACCCTGGCGGTGGGGGCGGCGGGGTCCTCGAAGGCGGCGGCCGGACCGGCCAGGGCGAGCCCGGCGAGCAGGAGCGCTCCGGCGACCGCGACCACCAGGGGAACCTGCCGGGCGGGCCGGTGAACGGCGAGCGTCGTCGTCACGGCACTCCCCCGATCTCGCACGCAGCAGCTCCGGCAGTCCCCCGACATCGCCGTTTTCTTGCCCAGGAACGCCGTCCATCATGTCCGCGATGCGCGGAGAGTTCGCCCGACCGTCACTCCTGTCACTCGCGTGTCCGGGCGTGTCGGGGAGGACGCGCCGGAACGGCACCGGCCTCCGATGCCGGCAGGCGGCGAGATCCCCGTCACTACGGTGGGCGGCGTGACCTCAGCGGCGGGGACGGGACGGCGGCGGCAGGACGCGGTGTACCGGGCAGGCGTCTACGGCCACCGTCCGCGGGTGCCCACCGTCTACCGGGCACTGGCGCGCGAGGCGCGCCGCCGGCTGAATGCGCGGGCCTACGGCTACGTGGCCGGCGGCGCCGGCGACGAGGCCACCCAGCGCGCCGACCGGACGGCCTTCGACGCCTGGTCGGTGGTGCCGCGGGTGCTCCGCGACGTGAGCCGCCGGGACACCTCCGTCGAGCTGTTCGGACGCCGGCTGCCCGCGCCGGTGCTGCTCGGGCCGGTCGGGGCGCTGGAGCTGGTGCACCCGGAGGCCGACCTCGCCGTCGCCCGGGCCGCCGCGGCGGTCGGCGTGCCGATGGTCTTCTCCAACCAGGCGTCGGTGCCGATGGAGACCACCGCGGCCGCGATGGGTGACGCGCCGCGCTGGATGCAGCTGTACTGGTCGACCTCCGACGAGCTGGTGGAGAGCCTGCTCGGCCGCGCCGAGGACGCCGGGTGCGAGGCGGTCGTCGTCACCCTGGACACCACGATGCTGGGCTGGCGGCCGCGCGACCTGGACCTGGGGCACCTGCCGTTCGCCCTGGGCAAGGGCATCGCGCAGTACACCTCCGACCCGGTGTTCCGCCGGCTGGTCGAGGAACGGGCGGCCGCCGCGGGCCCGCCCCGGCACCCGCAGCCGCGCCCCACCGTGTCCGCCGTCCGGGCGCTGGTGGGGATGGCTCGGGCCTGGCCCGGGCCGTTGCTGGAGAACCTGCGCTCGCCGTTGCCCCGCGCGGCCGTGGAGACGTTCCTGGGCATCTACTCCCGGCCGTCGATCACCTGGGCCGACCTGGCGTGGCTGCGCAGCCGGACGACGCTGCCCGTCGTCCTCAAGGGCGTACTGCACCCCGACGACGCCCGGCGGGCGGTCGAGGAGGGCGTGGACGGCGTCGTGGTCAGCACCCACGGCGGACGGCAGGTCGACCGGTCGATCGCCGCGCTGGACGCGCTGCCCGACGTGGTCGCGGCCGTGGGCGACCGGATCCCGGTGCTGTTCGACAGCGGCATCCGCAGCGGCGCCGACGTGCTCATCGCGGTGGCGCTCGGCGCCCGGGCGGTGCTGCTCGGCCGGCCCTACGCCTGGGGACTGGGCCTGGCCGGGGAGGCCGGCGTGCGGCAGGTGGTGGAGGACGTGATCGGCGAGTTCGACCTCACCCTGGGGCTGACCGGGCACACCGCGGTCGACCAGCTGACCCGCGAGGTGCTGCGCCTCCGCTGACCGCGGCGGCGTGCGGCCGACGCGCCGGGCACCTCTTGACGCCGAATGTGCCCGGGGTCACAGTTGGTCGTGGGCGGGGGAAGCCGGCTACCACTGGCACCCAACGCAGGGTGACCGACCAACGCGGCCAGACCGTCAGGACCGGCCCCCCGCCCGCCACACGTTCGCTGCCCCGGGTTGCGTCCCCCCACATCGGGCCGGGCCACCGGGACCATTGACAGAAATCGCCTTCGGGCAGCCCCGCAGCGGAGCGAGAAAGCGCCCGGGAGTGGGCGATTTGTGGCATCAGGACGACCCGGCGGCACCCACCGACCGCACCGCCTCTGTTACGAGACGTGACATTACCGGTTGGTTAAGCGACGACACATGGAGCCGATCGGCTTTCTGTTTGACGCGACGTCAGCCGAGAGCACCATCGGTTCGGGCCCGTCACACCCCAGTCCGATCCGACCATTCCGAGCGCCCTACTGCCCGGGACGCACCGTCCGGCCCGCGGGGCTCCACGTCCGCCCGCACCGTTGCAGGCGACAGCCGTCACCACTGCCGTGGCCCACTGCCTGCTGTTTCGATGGGGGGCTCTTCCGCATGGTCTCCGACGTGCTGTCCACGATCGGCCCCAACTGGCACCTGCTCCTGCCGATCGGGGTCGTCGGTGCCCTGTCCTGGTCGATCTGGCTCCTCCGCAAGATCCTCTCCGCCCGCTACCGGCCGGTGGTCAACGACTTCCGGACGACGACGTCGGTGGTCGTCCCGTCGTTCCGCGAGGACCCGGAGATCCTGGAGCGCTGCCTGAACACGTGGCTCGCCCAGAGCCCCACCGAGGTGATCGTCGTCCTCGACGTCGAGGACCAGGAGGCGTTCGCGAGGCTGACGGCCCGGGCCAACCCGCAACTGAGGGTCATGTCCTTCGCCCACCAGGGAAAGCGCTCCGCCCTGGGGGTCGGGATCCGGGCCGCCACCAGCGAGATCGTGGTGCTC
>JAOPUQ010000052.1 GCA_025963425.1 Modestobacter sp.
CGGGCCGAGGCCACCGGTGCGTCGGCCCGGGCGGCTGCGCCGTGGCGCGCCTCGGCCGCCCGGCGGGCCAGCACGCGCTTGCGGAGCGCCTGCTGCTCGGGGTCGCGCTCCTTGAGCGAGACCAGCACCGGGGTGGCCAGGAAGATGGAGCTGTAGGTGCCCGCCGCCAGGCCGACGAAGAGGACCAGCGCGAGGTCCTTGAGCGTGCCCACGCCCAGCAGGCCGGCGCCGACGAACAGCAGCCCGGCGACCGGCAGCAGCGCGATCACCGAGGTGTTGATCGAGCGCATCAGCGTCTGGTTGACCGCCAGGTTCGCGGCCTCGCCGTAGGTCATCCGCGCGCTCTTGGTCAGGTCCTTGGTGTTCTCCTCCACCTTGTCGAAGACGACCACGGTGTCGTAGAGGGAGAACCCGAGGATGGTCAGCAGCCCGATGACGGTGGAGGGCGAGACCTCGAAGCCGATCAGCGAGTAGACCCCGGCGGTCAGCACCAGGTCGTGGACCAGCGCCACGATCGCCGCGACGGCCATCTTGGGCTGGAAGCGGATGGCGAGGAAGAGCATCACGGCCACCAGGAACACGACCAGCGCGATGAGCGCCTGGTCGGTGACGTCCCGGCCCCAGTCGGCGCTCACCGACTGCGGGCTCACCTCGCTCGGGTTCACCCCGGCGGCGTCGGCGACCGCTGCGACGACGGCGTTCTCGGTGTCGTTGTCCAGCGCCGAGGTACGCAGCAGCACGGAGTTGCCGCCGACGACCTGCGCGCTGGCCACCTGGGCGCCGGCGTCCTCCGCCGCCGTGCGGATGTCGGCGAGCTGGGAACTGGAGGCCGGCACCCGGATGCTGTTGCCGCCGGCGAAGTCGATGCCGAAGTTGAACCCCCGGAACACCATGGACCCGATGCACAGGAGCATCACCACGGCGGTGACCCGGTACCAGAACTTCCGTCGTCCGACGACGTCGAGGCCCGCCTCGCCGTTGTAGAGCCGGTGGGCCAGCGACGTCCGGGCCGGCCCGGGTGTCGGCTCGCCCTCGGCCGGCAGCCCGGCCTCGGCCAGCGCGGTCTCGTCGGCCGGGGCAGCGGCGTCGTCGCGGACCGTGGCCTCGGGCAGGCTCTCGTCGCCGGCCTCCTCCGCGGGGGTCGCGGGCGGACGGGGGGTGCCGGTCATCGGGTGCTCCTGTCGCTGCTCGTGCTGCCGCTGCCGGCGCCGACGAGCTGCTGGGCCGGGGTGCCGGCCGGCCGGCGGGCGGCGTGGTCCACCTGGCCGAGGCCGGAGAACCGGTTGGCGCCGAAGCTCTTGTACCGGCTGAGGACGGCGAGCAGCGGGTGGGTGAAGAGGAAGACGACGACCAGGTCCAGCACCGTGGACATGCCCAGGGTGAACGCGAAGCCCTTCACGTCGCCGATGGCGAGCACGTACAGGATCGCGGCGGCCAGGAAGCTGACGGCGTCGGCGGACAGGATCGTCCGGCGCGCGCGGACCCATGCCCGCGGGGTGGCGCTGCGCAGCGTGCGGCCTTCCCGTACCTCGTCCTTGAGCCGTTCGAAGTAGACGACGAAGGAGTCGGCGGTGATGCCGATCGACACGATGAACCCGGCGATGCCGGCCAGGCTCAGCGCGAAGCCGATCTCCCGGCCCAGCAGCACCAGCGTCGCGTAGACGACGACCGCGGACAGCAGCAGGCTGGCGATCATCACCAGCCCGAGCAGGCGGTAGTAGAACAGCGCGTAGACGAAGACCAGCAGGATGCCCAGCGCACCGGCGATCAGCCCGGCGCGTAGCTGCTCACTGCCCAGCTCGGTGGAGACCGACTGCGCGTTGGCCTGGCTGAAGGTCAGCGGCAGCGCTCCGTACTTGAGCTGGTTGGCCAGCTCCGTGGCGGTGGCCTGGTCGAAGTTGCCGGTGATCTGGGTGGTGCCACCGTTGATGGCGCTGTTGATGTTCGGCGCGGACACCACCCGGTTGTCCAGGGTGATTGCGACCTGCTTGCCCACGTTGGCCGCGGTGAAGGCGGCCCAGGTGGCCGAACCGGAGCTGTTGAAGTCCAGGTTGACGACCCACTCGCCGGTGGTCGACATCGTGCCGGCCGAGGCGTTGGTGACGTCGGTCCCCTCGATGACGGCCGGGCCGAGCAGGTACTTGGTGCTGCCATCGGTGGAGCAGGCGGCCACGTAGTCGTCGGCGCGGTCCACGGCACTGGGCGCTGCCGCGTCGTCGCTGCTGCAGGTCAGGGTGGCGAGCTGGGCGGCCGCCTCGTCCTGGGTCACCGCCGGCCGGTCCGGGTCCGGCGCCGTGTCGTCCGTCGCGGCCGTGTCCCCGGCAGCAGCGGCGGTCGGGGACGCGGCGGTCGGGGTCGCGGCGGCGGTCGGCGGAGCCGCCTCCGTCGGGGTCGCGCCGTCCGTCGGGCCGGCACTGCCGTCGGTCGGCGTGGCCGACTCCGTCGCGGCCGGGGCGGCGGGCGCCGCCTGGATCACGGGCCGGAAGCGCAGCTGCGCCGTCGCGCCGAGCTCGCGGGCCCGCTCGCCGGTGTCACCGGGCCCGGAGATGACGAGGTTGCTGTCGCCCTCGGTGACCACCTCGGCCTCGGCGACGCCCAGCCCGTTCACCCGCTGCTCGATGATCTGGCGCGCCAGCTCGAGGTCCGCGCGATCGGGGGCCTGGCCACCAGGGGTGCGGGCGGTCAGCGTGACCGTCGTGCCGCCCTGCAGGTCCAGCCCCAACTGCGGCGTGCGCCGGTCACCGGTGAAGAAGATCAGCGCGTACATCACCGCGATGATCAGCACGAGGGCGCCGAAGTACCGGCGCGCGGGGAGTTGACGGGCAGCCATGAGCGGGGTGCCGGGTCAGCGGGTGCGGTCGGTGGGGTCGCCGTCGCCGTCGACGTATCCGGTCGCACCGGTGGACCCGCCCAGGGCGCCGGGCGTGTCGTCGGTGGCGACGACGTCCGGTCCGGCCGGACGGCGGATCTCCATGATCGCCGGGCGGGCGAAGGTGGCGACGACGCCCGGGGAGATCTCGATGTCGACCGTGCCGTCGCCGAGACCGGCCACCGTGCCGTGCAGGCCGCTGGTGAGCATCACCGGCGTGCCGATGGTGAGGGACTCCTGCATCGCCTGCGCCTTGGCCTGCATGGACTTGCGCTGACGCGCGGGCAGCACGATCAGCACGACGAGTGCGATGGCGAGCAGGAGGAAGGGGAAGAGCTGTTCCACGACTGGTGAGCCTCTCTACCGCGGCAGCATCGCGCGGTCGGTGCGGCCCGGGTGTCGGGCCGCTCGGGTACATCGGCGCCGGCGCACCCCTGCGCATGGAGCCACCCCGGGGCGTGACGCGACCCGGGACGCAGCTCCAGTTGCGCGCCAGCGCCGGTGAGTCTAGGCGTCGAACAGCGTCTGTGACGAAGGCCCGGGTGACGGCGGGTCGGCTGTGCCCCCGCTGAGCAGGAGGCCACCGCGCGGCACCGGGTGGCCCAGGTGACGGAAGGCCGCCTCGGTCGCCACCCGCCCGCGCGGTGTCCGGGCGAGCAGCCCGGCCCGCACGAGGAACGGCTCGCAGACCTCCTCGACGGTGTGCGACTCCTCTCCCACCGCCACGGCGAGCGTGGCGACGCCGACCGGACCGCCGCCGAACCGGCTGACCAGCGCCTCGAGCACGGCCCGGTCGAGCCGGTCCAGGCCCAGGTCGTCGACGTCGTAGAGGGCCAGTGCGGCCTGGGCCACCTCCCGGGTGACCCGGC
>JAOPUQ010000081.1 GCA_025963425.1 Modestobacter sp.
CCGCTGTTGATCGACACTTCCCGCACCGCGGGGCCCGGGCCTTCGATCACCACCTTCCGGAGGGCGCTCCGGGGGAGCACGGTGACCGTCACGTCCGCGTACTCGTACTTCTCCGCGGGGGAGCGCGAGTCGATCGGATCGTCGAGGCCCACCTTGCTCAGCTGGACGGCGGCGACGTGACGGTCCGTCCAGACGAGGACCTGGCCCTGTGCGACCAGGTCCTTGTCGACGTCGATCTGGCTGTCCACGTACCGCAACGTCTCCCGGTGCAGCAGGGCGGCGACGCGGGCCGGCACGTGCAGGGGGAGTGTCAGGTGATGCCAGACCGGGCCGATCTCGTCCAGCAACTGGCGAGCCCACACGAGCCGTGCGTCGCCGGTCTGGGTCATCGTGTTCCTTCTCGGTCGAGGTCGCGGAGCCAGCCGGCGGCGGCGATCAATCCGCGGTCGCCGACCACCGGGGCTGGGTGGCCGGCGTGACGCTCGGCACCCTCCCGCCCGGCCGTCACCGCCGACGGTTGACGAACCTCGACAGCGACACTCCGAGGACGACGCCGAGGATCACCAGGACCACGATGATGATCAAGAGGAGTTCTCCGCACGCCTGGGAGGAACCCGCGGGCCTCGATCTCCTGAGCTGTTGCCACGGCGTTCGCGACCGCGGGGTGGGTCAGCGTCCCCTGCAGGACCATCCGCGGATTGTCCTCCCGCAGGCGTCCACCGGGGCACGCTCCATACGCGTTCGAAACCCCCTGCGCGACCGCAGGCCGGCGATGAGACGCTCGCGTGTCAGGCGTCCGGGGATGTGGTCACCTCTTTCGGGGCGACGGCAACCTCTGTCGACGCACCACCTGCGGACCGGGTGTCTGCGGAACCTCCCGGCACCGGCCGTGGCGGGGTCGAACGAGTCTTGGCGGCGATGTAGGTGCCCGCGGCTATGGCGGCTGCCACCGGCCACTCGAGGACGCCGGCCACCCCGAGCGCAGCGACGCCGGTGTAGAACAGCAGCCGCTCTCCGCTGCCCCGATCGGCGACCTGGGCTTCCGCGGTTCCCGGCCGGCGTCGCCGGGCCTGCTCCCCGGCGCCATGAGCGGGAGGCTGTTGCGGTCGGGTCAGCGACAGCGTCATGAACGGCAGCCGCAGGGTCATGGTCGTGCGCTCGCCGTGCCCGGGTGGCGTGTGCTCGACGTCCACCGGCTCCTCCCGGCCAGGGGGCCCGGCGTCATGAGCCTCGTCGTGCGGGGCGCCGGCGCGGGGCGTGTCCGAACGAGTGCGCCTGGTCGAAGGGGGCATCCGGACCTCCGGGGACGTGTGATCCCGCCACGTGACCGTGCCGGACCACTGAGCCCATGGTGCTCCGCTCACCGCACAGATCAAGAGGCCGGCGGCACGATTCCTCCCGCCCAGGTCATGGTCGACCGTCAACGGTGGTCGGCCGTTCATGAACGGGACACGTGGCGTGCAGGTTCCCGAAGCCGACGCGCTCCACCATCGGTCTGTCGTCGGGAAGTTGTGGAGGGATGAGATGTCCGAGCTCTTGCTCGCCGTTCTGACGGAGGCGCTGGGCGCCGCGCTGCTGGCCCTGCTGATGGCGGCGGCGAGGCGGGTCGTGCTGCGCAGGACGGCCTGAGGGCATCCCGCCCGGTGCGGGCTCCTGCGCGGCGGTCGCTACTGCGCGGGATGCCAGCGACGCAGGGCGAAATACCCCAGCCCCATCGCGGCAGCAACGGGCCACTCGATGAGACCGACCAGCGCCAGGGCACCGGCGCCCAGCACGACCGGGACCGGGCTGTCCGGAAGCACCCGCTGCGCCACCGCCAGCGGCGCGGTGAGCGCGTCAGCCAGCTGTTCGGTCGTGCTCCGGTCCCTCGTCGCCGTGCCCGGGTGAGGGTGCGCCAACTCCTGACCGGAGCTCGTGGCGTTCGGCATTTCGGACATGGTTCCTCCTGGGGTGGACGGTCGGTGGGGGAGGGCGGATTCGTCCACCCTCGGAGGCCTCAGACGGCGTCGAGTGCTTCGCCGAGCGTGTGCAGGGTGCGGTTGTGCCGGTCCTCGGACAGCAGGTGGCCCACGCCGGTGACGAGGGCGATCGGCCACTCGACGACGCCGAGGGCCGCGGCTGCGGCCAGGCCGGCGTAGAAGGCCAATGTGTCCGTTGGCGGGAGGCTTATCTCGATGGCGGTGTCACCCAGATGGAAGTCCAGGTGCGTGGTGTTGACATCGACTGCGTGCTGCACCGCGTGCTGGTGGGGGCCGCCGGGCTTGCTGCGGCGGTGCGGGGCCGGACGTGTCGGGGTGACAGCCGCGGCGTCGGCGGTGGTCATCGGGGCTCCTTGAACGTCAGTTCCTTCGTCGGCCGGCCGTGGTCGCCCGCGGCCCGCGGGTGAGCCGGCTCTGCGGGCACCGCTGTCGGTAGGGGAAGCTCAGGTGACCGGCTGTGCTGCTCGGCCGAGGGCAGCAGGCGGCCGGTCACTGCGGCCAGGACGGTCGTGCCCGTGGCGCAGCCGGCGACGGTGAGCCACGCGAACGGGCCGATCGGTGTGCAGCCGAAGAACTGACTCACCCCCGGCGTCTGGACGATCGCCGCCAGCACCGCGGTGGACCCGATCCCGGTGGCCAGCACGACCGGGTTGCGGCCGCCGACGAGCAGGGTCTGGCCCAGCTGGGTGCCGACCAGCGCGGCCAGTGCCATGGTGCTGGCTCGCCGGCGGGTCCCGGTCACCCGGCCGATCTGCCAGGCGACCAGCGCCCCAGCGCCGGTGGCCACCCCACGCACGGCGATGTCACGCATCAACGGCGCGCCCAGGGAGGGCACTCCACCGGTGAGCACGGCGTGGCGCTCGGTCGGCTCGTTCGGGGTGGGAGCCAGTGCGATGGCCATCGAGGGCAGCAGGTCGGTGAGCATGTTGACCAGCAGGAACTGGCGGGTCCCGATCGGGGCCCGTCCCGCCAGTGCAGTCCCGGCAAGCGTGAACCCGACCTCGCCGGCGTTCCCGCCGAGCAGGATCGCCACGGCATCACGGACTCGACCCCACATCGCGCGGCCCTCGACGAGTGCGTCCAGGAGCAGGCTGACATCGGGTGTGGTGAGCACCAGGTCCGCGGCAGTACGTGCCGACGTGGAGCCGTGCGCGGCCATCCCGACGCCGACGTCTGCCAGGCGGATCGCGGCGGCGTCGTTGGCGCCGTCCCCGGTCATCGCCACGACCCGGCCGGCGCGTTGCAAGGCGGCGATGATCCGCAGCTTCTGCTCCGGGGAGACCCGGGCGAACACGCTGGCCCGGCTGACCAGCGCGGTCCGGGCGGCGTCGTCCAGCCCGGCCAGTTCGGGGCCGGTGACCACGCGGGCGACCGGGATCCCCAGACCGGCGGCGATCGCGTGGGCGGTCACCGGATGGTCGCCGGTGATCATGACGGTGGACAGCCGGGCGTCCTGCAGGGCGGCGACGGTCGGCGCGGCTTGCGGCCGTGGGATGTCGGCCAGGGCGACGAAGCCGAGCAGGGTGAGGTCCTCGGTCAGCTCCTCGGGGTCGGCATCCCCCGGCTGGGGGCTGTTGTCGGCGAGGGCCTCGCTGACGTTCCGGCGGGCTACTGCCAGCACGCGGAGCCCCTGGGCCGCCAGGTCGTGGACCATCTGGGTCGCCCGGTCGCGGCCCGCCCGGTCC